>JBIKMR010000321.1:0-4546 GCA_044359155.1 Candidatus Hydrogenedentales bacterium
GGGCGTGAGCTATGAAGAAATCGCCCAAGTGATGGACATTCCCATGGGCACCCTGAAGACGTGGATGTTCCGCGCGCGCAAGCAGTTGCGTGGCGTGGTGGAAGAGGAAATGCATACGGATGCACGCTGAAGATTTTGAACTGCCGGAAAACGACGAGCTCGACGCGCTGATTGAATCCGCGCTTCGCAGCGAGCCCATGCTTTCCGCGCCCATGCACTTTCACCGCCGCGTTGAAGAACGCGTGCGGCTGGCGGCGCTGCGCGACCACGAAGTGTCCCGCTTCCGTTACTCGATGATGTCGTTGCTGGTTGCGTTTGCCGGGGCCATCGGGCTGGGCGCGGCGGTAGTGGTGTTCACCAACTTTGAATTGCTCTTGGCCAACGGCTTCCCGGGCGGCGGCGGCATCTATGATCGCTATGCGGTTTCCATGTCGCAAACCTGGTCGAGTTATAGTGGCGCATACCTGTTTGCGGCGAGCCTGTTCCTTGGGCTGGGCACGCTGCTGCTGGCTTGGATTCCCCTGCGGAACTACCTGCGCACGCACTGATTGGGCCGCGCGTAACTTTGTTTGTCCACTGCGGGCGGCCCGATGCCGGGGCGCCCGTTTTGCATATTCGTGGTAGGTGAAACGTTTCGCCCCACGTTGGTATTGTTGAGCACAGGCTGCACCCATTCATGAGTCGACGTAAATCATATTCCCTCTCGACGGTACAGGTGATTATCCTGCTGCTGGTCCTTGTGGCTGGCGGCGCGGTGACCGCGTTGTTGCTTGCACCGCGCAAGCCGCCCGCCCCGCCCGTATCGCAAATGAGCGTGGCCGAAAGGCCCACGGAAAAAATCGTCGAGAAGAAATCCGGCACGGTTGTGCTCGAACCCGTGGGCGAAGCCCCTGCCCCCAAGCCGGAACCCAAGCCCGTTGCCGCCCCTGAACCGGATGCGGTTGATGCGGTCACCGCATTCCAGGTGCTGGGCACGGTAAAGGAAAAAGACACCGCCAAGCCCATAGCGGGCGTGGTGGTGTTGGCGGTTCGTGCGGCAGGTGCAGAGCAACAGGCCGAGTGCGACAAGCGCTTGGAAGCAGCCCGCGCCACGAACGACGAAGTGGCCATTGCCGAAGCCCAGCAGGAATGCGACCAACTGACCGTGGACCAAGCGACCTATCGCGGAGTGACGGACACCGGCGGAGCGTTCCGTATCGCCGTAGCGGATGCCGGCGACTACCGGCTACTCGTGCCGGGCCGCGAAGAGTTGCCCGAGCAGCGCCGCCACATGGAAAAGTATGAAGCCCAACTGGGTGCGCTGAATACGGACAACAAGGAAATCACCCACGACGTGCTGGTGGACCTGAAGGCGGCGGTGATGGGGCGCGTGACGGAAACCGGCGGCAGCACCCCTGCAGCAGAAGTGACCGTAACCCTGCTCGACGCCAGCGCAAAGAATGCGCTGGGTTCTTTCGTGACTGCGGAAGATGGCACCTACGAGCTCTCTGTAAATGACCCCGGCGAATACGCCGTGCGCGTTGACCTCGATAAATCCCCCTACCGCATGGGCGAGCTGATTCCCTTCCGCCGCGTAAAGCTGCCCGAGCCAGACTCCATACTCGAGGGCATCGACTTCGAGGTGGAAGCGGCGGGCATTGTTTGGGGCTATGTGACCACCCCCAAGGGCGACCCCATTGCCGAGAGCGAAGTGGTGTTGTGTACTGCGGACAGCCCGCTCACCCAGTTCGTGACGGCAGCCCTGCGGCAAGAACGCCCGGTGACGGGGCGCTCGCAAAGCGATGGTTACTACGAACTGCTCGGCGTGCCGCTGGGGCAGGAGTGGCAACTCTACGCCTCGAACGACGCCAAGGCCCCGCAGTTGGCCCAGCCCTTCGCGCTGTCTGCCTCAATGCGCACGTTGCGCGTGGACGTGTTCCTCTTCCCCGGTTCGCGCATCACGGGCGTGGTGGTAGACGAACGTGGTCGCCCGGTGCCCGAGGCGCGCATCCGCTGCATCCCTTCGCTCACCAGCCTGGTCACGCCGCTCGAGACGGCCTACGCCTTCCGCGATTCACGCGCCGACGCGAACGGCATGTTCGAGTTTGTCGAGGTGCCTGCTGGCGGATACAGCCTTTACGCCCAGAAGCAGGGCTACAAGTTCGACACGGCGGGCGTGCCCATTTATCCCGATGGCTACTCCGAACTGACCAATGTGCAGGTGACGCTCTACCCCATCGAGACCGGCAACCACGAAGTCTTCGGCAGAGTGGTGGACCCCGAGGGTACTGGCATCGCCGGTGTGAAGGTTTCGCTCAACGGCATGGCGCTCGACACCATGACGCGCACCAGCCAGGAAACCACCACCTCGACCGATGGCGAGTTCCGTTTCAAGAACGTTCCCTCGGGCCGCTATGGCGGCATCTTCGAGAAAGAGAGTTACGCCACCGTGCGCCGCACCACCCTGTCGCTCGACAAGGAAAACATGGTGCTCATGTCGCAGGCGACGCTGGTGCGCGGGCGCGTGCTGGTGCGCGAGACCGATCAGCCCCCGGCGCAGTACTCCGTGCAGGCGGTGAAGACTGCCGCCTATGGCGACGGGGGCCGCACCGTAATGGGCGGGCCTGCGGGCGGCGACAACGTGGGCGGCGAGTTCGCCAACCCCGATGGCTCCTTCGAGTTGTTCCTCGGCCCCGGCGATTACCAGTTGACCGCCAGCTCCGCCGAGCTGACCCCTGGCCGCACCTTTGTGTCGGTTGAACCGGGCGCGGTGGTGGACGACGTGCTGCTCTACGTGACTCAGACCGGCGGCGTGATCAGCGGCGTGGTGAAATGCATGGACGGCAAAAGCCCACAGGGCGGCGTTGCCAAGCTGGTGGACACCTCGGGCGGATTGTCCGGCGTCATCGAGGGCGGCAGCCCCATCAACACCGAATACACGCTCGGCGAGGATGGTCGATTCACTTTCGAGAAGCTGCCCGCTGGAACCTACCTCATTACCATTCAACACCCCAGCTACGCCAACACCAGCAGCGAACCCATTACACTGGGCGAGGGTGAAACGCGCAGCGACATCGAGATTACCCTTGGGCGCGGCGGCGTGCTGACCGGGCGCGTGTGCTACGCCGATGGCCGCCCGTGGGCAGGCGCGCAGCTCTTCATCGCCAGCCCCGACTCCGCCACGATACGCGACGCCATCTCCGACGAGAGCGGCAACTTCCAGGTGGACGGTTTGGCCACGGGACAATACACCGTGACCGCCACCTCCCTTGCGGGCGCGGGCCTGCTGGGCGGCGACCGCATGGTGAAATCGGTCTATGTGGAAGACGGCCAATCCGCCGAGGTGGACTTCTGCGCCGAGGGCATCCGCCTCACCGGCGTGTGTTCCCCGCCCCCACCATCGACGCTGGGCGGCGGGCAGATATTCCTTTCCACGCCCGGCTCGCCCACCATGGGCGAACGCTTCGACGGGCGCGAGGAAGAGTTCCTGCGCATGGTGGTGCAGGGCGGCAACAGCATCGACGGCCAGGGCTTCTATGAAATCCCCGGCCTGACGGCGGGCACCTACCAGGTCGAGGTCGTCTACTTCTCGCTCATACCGGGCGGTGGCGGCGGCTTCCAGTCGGTGGCAGTTTCGATTATCGACCTCGACGGCACCCAGCCCGAGGTGCAGTTCGACCCGGTGATTACTGCGGAGTAGTGATGCGCGCGCTGCGGAGCGTGCGATGAGCAGAAGATGCGCGGGAGGGATCGTGGCCGTTATTGAACTCGACAACGCCGAGGTGTGGTACGGCGGCTTTCAGGCGTTGCGTGGCGTATCCATCAGCATCGACGGCGGTGCGGTGGGCCTGCTTGGCCCTAACGGCGCTGGCAAGAGCACGCTGATGAAGACCCTGCTGGGCTTCAACCGCGCCACCAAGGGCACCGTGAAAATGTTCGGCATGAACATGCCCAAGAACGCGCTCGCCGTGCGCCAGCGCCTGGGCTACATGCCCGAGCGCGAAGTGCTTAGCCCGCAGATTTCCGCCGTCACCTTTCTCTGCTACTGCGGCGAACTGTTTGGCATGAACCACATCGACGCGCTCGAGCGCACGCACGAGGTGCTCAACTATGTGGGCATTGGCGACAGCCGCTACCGCAAGATGCAGACCTTCTCGACCGGCATGTTGCAGCGCGTGAAGCTGGCGCAAGCACTGGTGCATGACCCCACGCTGCTGCTGCTGGACGAGCCCACCAACGGCCTCGACCCCGATGGCCGCATCGAGATGCTCGACTTGGTGAAGGAGGTTGCCGCCAAGCGCGGCGTTACCGTGCTGTTGTCCTCGCACCTGATGCCCGACGTGCAGCACACCTGCGAACGGGTGATCATGATGAAGAAGGGGCAGATTATCCGCGATGGCCTGATCAGCGAAATGACCAGCGCCGTGGCTTCAACCTTTGAGGTGGACGTGCGCGATGGCCACGACCGCTACCAGCAAGCGCTGGCCACCGCAGGTTGCGGATGGCGCGTGACGCAGGAGGGCCGCATCGTGGTGTCCCTGCCCGAAGGCGCAACGCAGCGGCTGCT
>JBIKMR010000077.1:0-15669 GCA_044359155.1 Candidatus Hydrogenedentales bacterium
CACCCCCTTCCCGGCCAACTGCTCGCTCGCCGCCCGCAGGCAATCCAGCGCGCCGGGCGTCGTCATCGTCACCTCGATGCAGCGCACCCCTCCCGCCGCCACTGCTTCCACCACCCGCACCAGCCCCTCGCTGCTGTCCGCCCGCACTATGGCTACAATGCCCTGCTCGCGCAAAAAGGCCACCCGGTCCTGCAAGTTCATCACGCACCCCACATTAAAGTTGGTCATCCATCCACAACCTACACTAAGATTCCCGCATACGCCCGGTCAATTCGCTTCCCCAAGGAGCCCCCCCCAATGATTCGCCGCATCCTTCTGTTCCTGCTTCTGGCAGTGCTCGCGCTTACCGCCCTGCTCGGCTTCAACTGGCTGCGCTTCACCTCCGCCCAGCTCGAGCCCCAGCCCCACACCCCCATCGAGCTGGACAAAGACGCCGCCATCCAGCGCTTCGCCAAGGCCATCACCTTTAAAACTATCTCCCACCAGATACCTTGGGAATTCCGGGGCACCGCCTTCACCGAGTTCCACGCCTACCTGGCCGAGGCATACCCCCAAACCCACGCCACCCTCAAGCGCGAAGTGGTCAACGATTACAGCCTGATGTACGAATGGCCCGGCAGCGACTTGGCCCTCAAGCCCATCGTGCTGCTGGCGCACATGGACGTGGTGCCGGTGGACGCGGGCAGCGCCGAACTGTGGAGCCACGACCCCTTTTCTGGTGACATCGCCGATGGGCGCGTGTGGGGGCGCGGCACGCTAGACGACAAGTCCAGCGTCATGGGCATCCTCGAAACCACCGAGACCCTGCTGCGTTCTGGCTGGGCGCCCAAGCGCACCATGTATTTCTGCTTCGGCCACGACGAAGAACTCGGCGGCCCTGCCGGTGCGGGTGCCATGGCTAAGCTGCTTGAAGAGCGCGGCATCAAGGCATGGTTCTCGCTCGACGAGGGAAGCGGCATTGCGGATGGCATCCTCCCCGGCGTGGACGGCCCCGTCGCCCTCATCGCAACGTGCGAAAAGGGATACGTGAGCCTGAAGCTGGAAGTGGAAGGAAAGGGCGGCCACTCGTCCAAGCCTCCCGCCAGCACCAGCCTGGGTATTCTTTGCGCCGCCGTCACCCGGCTGGAGCAGCAACAGTTCGAGCCGCGCATTGCTGGCCCCATCCGTCAGATGCTCGACGTGGCAGGGCGCGAGATGGCTTTCCCGCTCGACTTGGTCATGGCGAACATGTGGCTCACCGAGCCGCTGCTGATAAAACAGCTGGCCAACAGCGACACCACCCGCGCCGCGCTGCGCACCACCACCGCGCCCACCATACTCAACGCGGGCACCAAGGAAAACGTGCTGCCCATCAAGGCCGAGGGCGTGGTCAATTTCCGCATCTACCCCGGCGACACCGTGCAGCAAGTCATCGACCACGCCACCAACGTCGTCAACGACGAACGCGTAAAGATCAGCATCCTCGACGAGCACGAGGCCATCGAGCCTTCCCCCGTTTCCGACATAGGCTCCGACAGCTACGCCGTCATCTCCCAGTCCATCCGCAACGTTCATCCCACGTTCCCCGTTGCGCCTGCCCTTTCCATCGGCGGCACGGACTCGAAGCATTTCTACGGCGTGGCCGAGAACTGCTACCGGTTCCAGCCCATGGTCTTCCAGCAATCCGACTTCGACACCATCCACGGCACCAACGAAAGCTGCTCGATAGACGTCTACCTCGACAGTATCCAGGTATACGCCGAGCTCTTTCGCAACGCCGCCAGTTGAAACCCCGCAATCCTGCTCTCCTGTCCCCTCGCCCCCGTCTTCGGGGGAGAGGGTTAGGGTGAGGGGGAACTCCGCAGCGCCAATCCCTGTTGTGGCGTGGTATCCGACCGCGCCACTCATCCGACCGAAGGTCTCCACCCCTCATGAAGAAAAAAATCCTCATCGGCTTCATCGCCCTCCTCGCGCTCTACATTACTTGGGAGCAAGTGAAGGGCAACATCTTCACGTGGTATGCCGTGAACATGATGGCCCGCGAAACCGCACACCCCGCCACGGAAATCCCCGACCAAATCGCCCTCACCTGGAGCGACAACCCGGCAGTGAGCATGACGGTGAACTGGCGCACCGCGCCCTCCGTTACAGCAAGCTGGGCGCAGGTGCGCCCCGCGCTGGACCCCGCAGCCACCCCCATTGAAGTGGCCGCCGCGCGCGCCGAGCTGACCGACCCCGCCCTAAAGAACGACCCCACTAACGCGCGCTACACCGCCGAGCTGAAAGACCTGGTGCCCAACACCGAATACGCCTACCGCGTGGGCGATAAGGGCGCCGACACCTGGACCGAATGGCAGACCTTCAAGACCGCCGCAGGCCCCGGCCAGCCTTTGTCCTTTATCTACCTCGGCGACGCCCAAGTCGGCCTCGACTACTACGGCGAGATTCTCCACCGCGCCAACGAGAAGTACCCCAATGCCCTCTTCAACATCGTGGCGGGAGACCTGGTGAACAGCGGCGCGTGCCGCAATGAATGGGACGATTTCTTCCACGCCTCTACCGGCGTGTTCAATCGCAAGGCCATTGTCCCCTGCCTGGGCAACCACGACTACCAGAAGCAAGACGTGCCCGAGATGTACCTCTCCGTCTTCGGCCTGCCGCAAGACGGTCCCAGCGATTTCCCCCCCGAGCACGCCTACGCCTACAACATTGGAGACGTGCTCTTCGTGGTGCTGGATTCCAACCTGCCCGCCGAGAAAGACCAGGCCGAATGGCTGGACGCCACGCTGGGCGCATCCACCAAGAAGTGGAAGATTGCGCTGTACCATCACCCCGCGTACAGCTCGAAAGAGAACCGCGAGAACCCCGAGCTCTTCGACCTCTGGACCCCGCTCTTCGATCGCCACCACCTTGACCTTGCCCTGCAAGGACACGACCACGCCTACCTGCGCACCTTCCCCATGAAAGAAGGAAAGCGTGTGGCCTCCGCCGCCGAGGGCACCTACTACGTGGTCACGGTTTCGGGCACGAAGTATTACGAGCAAGAGCAGCACGACTACGCCGAGGTCGCCTTCCCCGACACCTCCACCTACCAGGTCATCGAGGTGAACGACAATATCCTCAGCTACAAGGCCTTCGACTTCGACCACAAACTCCGCGACGAGTTCACGATTCAGAAGTAAGGTAAAACGTTGTTGTGGCGTGGTCTCCTGACCGCGCCACTCTTCCGACCGAAGGTCTCCTCTTCGGAGTATCGCAGCACCAGCCCTAGCTCAGCTTCGGCAAATACCCGCTCTCCGGCGCAAGCTCGCGCAGCCGCGCAAACGTGGCAGCTGCAGCGGTTTCGTTCCCTGCCTTCAGCTGCATCTGGCCCAGCCGCCCGAGCATGTCCACTAGCGAAAAGTGCTCTTCATACGCTGCGTAGTGCTTGTCCGGCAGCGCCCGCTCCACCGCCTGCCCATAGCATTCCAGCGCCTTGCCCAAGTCGCCCAGCAGATCTTGCAGCAGCCCACGCAGGTAATACCCCTCGGGCTGATCCGGCGCGCCCTCGATGGATTTCTCTATCAGCGCGTCCGCCCTCTTGATGGCTTCGGGCACCAGCTCTTCGCGCCCGCATTCGCCCGCCGCGCGCGCCAACAAGTAGAAGGTTCCAAACGTCGCGCCGCCCGTGTTGGCCTGGTCCTGAGCAATCGTCACCGCCGCCTCGCGGTCGCCGGACTGGTACGCGCAATGCGCCAGCCCCAGCATGGCGCGGGCATGGCCGGGCTTGTCGATGCAGACCATGCGAAACAAGTCGCGCGCCTTTTCCGTGTTGCCCTGGCTCAGGTGGGCATAGCCCAGGTCCACGCGCGGCGGAACCTGCCCCGGCTTCACCGACACCACCTGCGAAAGAAACGTGACCGCCTTCTGCGAATTGCCCAGCCGGTGATACACCTTGCCCAGCTGGTGGTAGGCGGAACTGTACGTGCTGTCCATGCGGATGCACTTCTCGAAGTACTCGATGGCACGCGCCAAGTCGCCGCGCATACTGGCGGTGAGCCCCTCGTCGTAATAGCTGTCCGGGTTGTCCCCGCCGAATACTGGCATTGCCCAATCTCCCCGGTGCGCCCTAGCCGCGAACAGCCTCAAGCGCCGCGCGTGCCTGCGCCTCGTCCACGTCGGTACGTTGTACCACCCGGCCCATGCCTTCCGCCACGATAAACTTCATCGCGCCCGCGCGCGCCTTCTTGTCCTTGCGCATCGCCAGCAGCGTCTCCTCCACCGGCAAATCCGCCCAGCGCGTGGGCAGGCCATACTGCGCAATGCACGCTTCCTGCCGAGCCACAAAGGCGTCGTCCACCATGCCCAGCCCGCGCGCAAGAAAGGCCGCCGCGCACATGCCCAGCGCGATCGCCTCGCCGTGCAAGAACTGCTTGTATTCCGTAACCGACTCAATGGCGTGGCCAAAGGTATGGCCGTAATTCAGGTCCGCCCGCGCGCCGTTCTCAAATTCGTCCGAAGCCACCACCCCCGCCTTGATCTCGCACGACCGCACCACCGGCGTTTCCAGCGCGTCCAAGTCGCACGCAAGGATCGGCGCGGCGTTCTGTTCCATGTAGGCAAACAGCGCCTCATCGCGTATCACGCCATGCTTGATCACCTCAGCCAGCCCCGCGCGCAATTCGCGCGGCGGCAGGCTGCGCAGCATCGTCATGTCTATCAACACGCCCGCAGGCTGGTGGAATGCGCCTATCGTGTTCTTGCCGAGGGGGTGGTTCACCCCGGTCTTGCCGCCCACGCTCGAGTCCACCTGCGCCACAATCGTCGTAGGTATCTGGATAAACGGCACCCCCCGCATGAAGCTGGCCGCCGCATACCCCGCCACATCACCCACCACCCCGCCGCCCAGCGCGATGATCACGCTCGCCCGGTCCAGCCCCGCCTCCAAAAACGTGCCGCAGATCTCCTCCACCCGCGCAAGCCGCTTTTGCTCCTCGCCCGCCGCAAAGGTATGCGTCACCACCCGCTTCCCCGTCTTCGCCGCTTCCGCCTCCACCCGCGCGCCATACAATGGCCCCACGTGCGTGTCGGTCACTACCCCAATGGCGCCCCGCTGCCCCGTGCTTTCAATCAAGCCACACAAATGCGACAGCGCATCCTCCCCGATATGTATCGGGTAAGCGCGCTCGCCAAGGGCTACCTGTATCGTCTTCGCCATGGTCCGTGTCCGTCCGTGCTGGTCCGTGTCCGTCGGTGTTCCCTACTTCACCTTCACCGTCTTCCCGGTCAACGCCGCCTTCTCCATCGCCAGCACCAAGTCCAGCGATTTCTTCCCTTCTTCGCCCGTGCAGAACGGCGCTTCGAGTCCCATGCACGCGCGCGCGAAATGTCCGCCCGCATCCAGCCCCCACGACCCCGGATAATCATTCGCGGGCGCGGGCGGGTCAAACACAATCTCGCACTCGGGGTGCGTAAGGTGCGCCACGCAGGGCTTGTCTGGCCAAAGCTGCACGCGCAGCGTACCCATTTCGCAATGGAAAATCGTGTAGTCCACGCCCTTGCCATACGCCGTCCACGACGCGCAGATCGTTCCCACTGCGCCGTCCTTAAACTTCACGCAGGACACCAGGTTGTCGTCCACGTCGCTCTTGGGATTGTCCACGTTCTCGACGAACGCGTTCACCTCCACTACTTCCTTGCCGGTGAGGAAGCGGACCAGGTCCGCCTTGTGTACGCCCAGGTCCGCCATCGCGCCGAAGCGCGCGTCCTTCTTGCGCCAGAACCACTTGCCATCGGGCGACCAGTTGCGCGGGCTGCTGTGTCCGAACATCGCGGTCACGTGTAGCACCCGCCCCATGATGCCGCTGTCCAGCACTTCCTTCGCCTTGATGTGCGGCGGAAACAAACGCTGGCACTGGTTCACTGCAAGCAGCACGCCGGCCTTCTTCGCCGCGTCGATCATCTTCTGCGCCTCGGCGCTGCTGGTGGCCATCGGCTTTTCCACCAGCACATGCTTGCCCGCCTGCAATGCGGCAATCGTCACCGGGCCATGCAGCACGTTCGGCAAACACACCGACACCGCCTCGACCTTCGGGTCTTTCAGTAGCTCGGCATAGCCCTTGTACACCGCCGCGCCCGGCGCATACTTCTCCGCCAACTTCTTCGCCTGCGCCACGTTGCCATCGCACAACGCTACGATTTCCGCGTCGGGACTGTAATGATAATCAGGCACATGCAGGTGTTCTGCAATCGCGCCACAACCAATAACGCCAACCTTCAACGTCTTACCCACGAGCTGTCCCCTTACCCGCACAAAGGCGGCATGAACTGAAAAATGAAGCCTGAAGTCTACCCTTTAGTCACGGGGCGATTCACCCCGTGGCCCGGCTCGGGATAGGCCAACATCACGAAGAACCCGCACACCGCCAGCACCCCCGCAATGGGCCCTGCAAGGTACACCCCCAGCGGATGTTCGGGACTGTTGCCAAACCAGCTCATCGATTGCGTGGCGATCAATACCGCCGCCCCCGCCGCCACCTTCCACGCCACGCCATTCAACCCGTTGTACAGCGCCTCGCGCCGCTGGCCCGTCATTGCCTCGTCATGGTCAATCACCTGCCCCAGCATCGGCACCAGCATCACGAACACAATCCCCTGCGCAATCCCGGAATACCCAAACAGCACGCAGCCCAGCGCAAACTTCATGTCCGCAGACAGGGGCGACATGCCAATCACATAAAGGAAAGGCATACCCGTGGCGAGAATAAGAAAGGCCCCCAGCGTGAACTGCTTCGGCGTGAGCCAGCGCGACGCCAGCGGTATCAGCGCACACGTGGCCAGCGCGGTGATCAGGAACGGCAGGAACAACAGCGTCACCGTACCCTCGTCCCCGCCCAGCGCAAGCTCAGCCCAATAGGGTAGCGCGCGCTGCGTGGCCAGAAAGCCGGAAGCAAACAACAGGAACGCCGTGAAGAACAACACGAAGGGACGGTTGCGAAACGCGCTGCCTATGCCTGCAATCAGCGATGCGGATTCCGAGGACGGCGCATCCTGCGAATAGCGTTCGCGCACCAGCCACACCGGCAACATGAACAACACACAGCACAGCCCGCCAATCACCACCGCCGTGCGCCGATACCCGGTGGCAGAAAAGCCGCCGCTGTCGCGCGCCGGGTCCAGCAGCGTGAACACTTCTCCCACTAGCGCCGCAAACACCAGCCCCAGCAACATGCCCACCCCCACCCAAATGCCCACGGTAATCCGCGCCTTCTCGCTCCGCGCAATCTCCTGGCTCAGCGCCGTCGTCGTCACATAGCCCAGCGCGAAGATCGTCCAATGCACGCACAGCACCGCCACACCGAAAATGAAATTGACGGCCGACGTGTCCTGTACGGGCGGAAACCAGAACAGCACCAGCGTGACCGGGAGCAGGCAGGCGGACCAGAAGATGAAGGGACGTCGACGCCCGGCGATGCGCGGAAAGCGGCGTGGCCCCGGTGCCGACGGTGTGCGGTCAGACCACAACCCCACCAGCGGCCCCACCACGGAATCCCACACCGCCCCCAGGATGAAGATGAAACCCACGCTGCCCACGGACACATACACCGTGCGGCCCACGGAGGCGCTGGGGGAATAGAAGTACGCGCCCCACGTATTGATGACTTCGCTGCCAAGCTGCACACCGATCATGGCGAGGCAAAGGGCCAAGCCCTCGCGCCACGAAAACTCCCGCTCAGGCGCCTCAGCCAATCCGCGTGCCATCTGGAATCACGGCGTTCTTTAGCACAATCACGATGCCATCCCGAATCGCATAGCCGTCGCCGTCCTGGTCGGGCAGGTCGTCGCTGCCCTGAATCACCACGCCCGCGCCAATGCGCGCGTTGTGGTCGATGATGGCCCGGCTGATCTTGGAGCGCGGCCCCACGCCAATGCGCGGCGTGCCCTTCGGCGGATTGCCGGTCTCGAAGTGTTCGTTCCCCAAGATGATGCTCTCGCGTATCTCCGCGCCCGGCATGATGATGCTGCGCACCCCAATGATGCAGTCCGATATACTCGCCTGCGTCACGCGGCTGCCCTCGCACACAATCGTGTTCCGCAAGTGCGCATCCTCGATGCTCGCCCCCGGAAGCGCCCGCGCGTGCGTGTAGATCAGCTGGTTCTCGTCCTGAAACTTGAACGGCGAATCGGGCCGCGTCATTGCCATGCTCACGTCGAAATACGAACGCACCGTGCCGATGTCTTCCCAGAAGCCATTGAACATGTGCGCAAAAACCCGGTGCGACTTCAGCGCGCCGGGTATCAGCTCCTTGCCAAAATCGATCCACTCGGGATGTTGCAGCAGCAGCTCCTCCAACACCGACGCGTTAAACACATACACGCCCATCGAGGCGAGATACGGCTTCCCCTCCGCCGCCAGCCCAAACTCGGCAAACACCTTGTCCGGGGTTATCAGCGTGTCCAGCATCTTCTTGTCGGTGGGCTTTTCCACAAACTGGCGAATCCGCGCATTGCTCATTACCCGCATGATGCCGAAGCCGTTCGCCGACTTGCGGTTCACCGGCAACGCCGCCACCGTGATGTCCGCCCCCTTCTTGATATGCGTCTCCACCAGCAGCCGATAGTCCATCCGGTACAACTGATCGCCCGAGAGGATCAGGTAATAGCTGGCGCCCATGTTCTTGATGTGCAGCAGTTGCTTGCGCACCGCGTCCGCCGTGCCTTGGAACCACTCCCCGCCCTCATTCGTCTGCTCGGCAGAAAGCACCTCCACATACCCGCTGCTGAACGCATCGAACTTGTACGTGTGGTTGATGTGCCGGTTCAGCGAATGCGAAAGGAACTGCGTGAGCACCGCCATCCGCTTGATGCCCGAATGGATGCAGTTGCTCAGCGGGATATCCACCAGCCGATATCGCCCGCACAACGGCACCGCAGGCTTCGCCCGAAGCGCCGTCAAAGGAAACAGCCGCGTGCCGCGCCCACCCCCAAGAATTATCGCCCCCACTTCCTTCATCCGGTCCACGACAATCGGTGCGGCGCCCACTGGCATAGCGGTGTTATTCCTTCAGTTGTGTTGTGGCGTGGTCTCCCGACCGCGCCACTCTTCCGACCGCAAGGTCTCCTCTTAAGTCCCCCTTTGAAGGGGACGATGCTGCGCTCCAGCGCAGCATCCGGGGGATGTTAACCCCTCGTGTTGAGGCGTGGTCTCCTGACCGCGCCACACTTCCGACCGAAGGTCTCCTCTTCTCAGGTCCCCTCTCCCCCTGGCAGGGGGAGAGGGTTAGGGTGAGGGGGTTACCTACGAAATCTATAACACACACCCCATCGCCATCACCCAAACTGCCGACCATAGATAATTACAGCACAAGCCGCAGCCCAAAGGAAAACCGTGGTCAACAGCGGCACATCCGTAACCAGCGTCCGGCTCGGGTCGCCCCCGCCCGTCTTGTGGTGCACCAAATACAAATACCGGAACACGCCATACACCACGAACGGCAGCGTCAAATACAGCTTATCCGAACCAAACCTGTCCACCACCTCCGGCGAGCACGTATAGATCGTATACGTGATGATAGCCCCGCCCGCCACAATCAGTATCAACTGGTCCAGGTAATGCACGCTGTAATCTTCGAGCACTTTGCGGTGCGACCCCGCCCCACCCTCCAGCAGCGTCATCTCGTGCCGTCGTTTGCTCAACCCAAGGAACAGCGCAAGGAACAAGGTACACACCACCAGCCAGTTCGAGAACTCCACCTGAATCGCCAACGCCCCCGCCATCGCCCGCAACACAAACCCCAGCGCCACCGCCATCACGTCGAGAATGATCATGTGCTTCAGCACCAGCGTATACAGCAGCGTCAAGACCAGGTACGCCGCCAGCGCCTCCGTGAATCCCACCCCGATATACAGCGCCAGCGCCCCCGCCCCCGCATACAGCGCCACCAGCGCCACCCACGCAATCGCCACCGGCATCGCCCCGCTGGCTATCGGGCGCGCGCACTTCTTCGGGTGCGCCCGGTCCTTCTCGATGTCCTGCAAATCGTTGAACAGGTACGTGGCGCTCGCCGCAAGGCAGAACGCCACAAACGCAAGGAAGCTGGTGAACAGCTTGTCCGCATGAAACACTTCCTGCGCAAACAACAGCGCCGCGAACACCAGCAGGTTCTTCGACCACTGGTACACGCGCATCGCTTGCACCAGCACAATCAGCGGGTTTCGGCGGATAGGGGTTTCAGACAGCATCGGCGCGGGTGTTCCTTACATCTTCATGCGCTTGAACTGAAACTCGGGTATGGCGCAAATGATGAGCATGATATACCGCCAGAACCACAACACGTACACCACATCCTTCCCCGCCAGCACCGCCTTGCAGATCGCCTCGCCCGCCGCCTCGGCAGAAGCCGTAAGAGCACCCGGCAGCTTCATGCCATAGGTCATCTTCGTGTCCACGAACCCCGGCTTGATCGTGGTCACCCGCACGCCGCTGGCGAACAGCCGGTTGCGCAGCCCCTGCGCATACACCGTCAACGCGCCTTTGGTGGCGCCGTAGATATAGTTGCTCTGCTTGCCCCGGTCCCCGGCGGCGGACGACACAATCCCGATGAACCCCGCTTTGCGCTCTTCACACCGCAGCGCGAACCGCTCTACCACCGACACCGCCGCCGTGAAGTTCACGTCGATCATCCGGCGCGCCAGCGTAAAGTCACGCTCCGCTTCTCGCTGCTCGTGCATGGTGCCTGCAAAGAACAACAGTCCCTCCGGCAGTCCCCCCATCACCAGCGCGCACTCCGCAATGAAGCCCTCATGCGCGTCAAAGTCTTCCGCGTCAAAGGCCACCGGCGCCACCTTCACGTTGCACCGCGTGGCCAGGTCCAGCGCAATCCGCTCGATCTCTGCCGCGTCTCGCCCTGCCAGCGCCAGCGCATAGCCCCGCCGCGCAAACGATTCCGCCGCGCAACGCGCCATGCCCGACGTGGCCCCCACGATAATCACGCTCTTGTTTATTGAATCAACCGACACGGGAAGGTTCCTCCACCAAGCGCAGCCGACGCGCCAAGTTTGACGACAGCCGACCCTCTGGGTCTATGCGCGCACGCAGCGCGCGAAACTCCGGCAGGCGCGGATACATCTCCGCAATCGTCTCGGGCAGCGCGCAGGCGTCCTTCGCAAAATACAGCTTGCCACCATGGTCCAGCACCACCCGGTCCAGCCCCCGAAGAAACTCGACCGCGCCCGGGCGGTTCGGCAAGTCCAGCGTCAACGTATACCCCGGCACCGGGTACGACAACAACCCCTCGTTCGATTCCCCCATCACCTTCAACACCGCCAAGAAAGAAGCCCGCCGCGATTCGCCCAGCCGCTCCAGCAGCTTCACGATTCCCGCAACCTCCGTCGCCGGCACCGTCGCCTGATACTGCAAGAACCCCTGCCGACCATACATCTTGTTCCACCCCGTCAGCTTGTCCAGCGGGTAGAAATACGTGTCGTAATCCACAATCACCCCGGCGCGCGATGCGTGCTTGCGATAGAACAATTCATTGAACGCGCCAATGGAAAGCGGGTTCATCACAAACCCCGGAAACTCCACCGGCACCGGCACGCCCCCCCGACGCTGCGGCACAAATGCATCGCGCGACAAGTGCGGCAGGTCCTCCGGTTTGGCATGGTTCCCCAGCATCAACGCCCCCCGCCCCAGCTTGCCGCCCCGCGCCAAGCAATCCACCCACGTTACGCTATACGTGTACTTGTGGTCATTGTCCCGCATACGCGCCAGCGCGTCGTCCAGGTTGCGGCACTGCTGGTAGTCCACCTTCATGTAGCCGCTCTCGACCGGCAACAGCCGCACCCGCGCCCGAAGGATGATCCCTGTCAACCCCACCCCGCCCAGCGTGGCCCAGAACAATTCTGGCTGCACCTCGCGCGAACACCCCACCACCTCGCCGCTTGGCAGCAGCAGGTCGATGCGGTCCACAAAATTCCCAAAGCTGCCCACGCCATGATGGTTCTTGCCATGCACGTCGCACGCAATCGCCCCCCCCACCGTCACAAACTTCGTGCCCGGCGTAACCGGCAAAAAGAAACCACGCGGCAGAAACGCGTCAATGATCTCGCACAAGCTCACCCCCGCCTCACACTCCAGCGTCCCCGTCGTCACATCAAACGACCGCATACAATTCAGCCGCGAGCAATCCACCACCGCCCCCCCGCCATTCACAGCCGGGTCCCCATAGCTGCGCCCCAGCCCGCGGGCAATCAACGTGCCTTGCGTCTGCGACAACAACCTCCCAAGCGCACACGGCGACTCCGGACGCTGCACGGCGCACTCTTGCACGTCCACACGCCCCCAGCCGCTCAACCGCATCTGTACTGATTCGCCCATGAAGAACCCCTAAAGCACTCGCACGAGTATAGGCCACCGGGCGGGAGACAATAAATAAGGCGAGGACCCTCTAAGCCTTGTCCCTGTATTTCCTGATAGTGTCCCTGTAACCTTGATGCTCTCACGTAAATTCGTGGGTGAAGGAATTTCAGAGCATGACGACTCCAGAACAAATTGACCTGTGGCGCGCACTACCTTCTGAACGCCAACAATTAGAATTCAAGGAGGCCAAAACACAGTTTGATAACCAGAAGCTCTTTGCCTATTGCGTGGCGATTGCGAATGAGGGCGGCGGCTATCTGTTGCTTGGTATTGCCGACAGGCCACCGAGACCTGTGGTGGGTACGCAGGCATTCAATAACCCAGTGGCAATGGCACAAAAGCTGTTTGAGAAGCTCGGTTTTCGCGTTGATATCGAGGAAGTATCCCACCCTAGCGGACGAGTTGTCGTCTTTCACATTCCCTCCCGACCTCGGGGAACGGCTTATCACCTTGATGGAAAGTACCTGATGCGCTCTGGAGAGGGTTTGGAACCAATGAGTGAGGATCGCCTGCGCAAGATATTCGCAGAAGGCGAACCTGACTGGCTGGAAGATCAAACGAAAACCGACCTCGACGCAGGGCAAGTCGTGGAATTGCTCGACACGCAAACACTCTTTGAGTTGCTTCAGTTGCCTTATCCAACCGACCAGCGAGGTGTGCTGGACAGGCTATTGCGCGAGCGGTTGATTGACCAGATCGCCGGGCACTATTCCATTCGCCGCATAGGGGCGCTGCTGCTGGCAAAGCATATGGAAGAGTTCCCCGACCTTTCACGCAAAGCGGCACGCGTTATTGTCTATAGCGGGGTATCAAAGTTGGATACCCGGATTGACCAGAAGGGAACAAGGGGCTATGCGGTCGGCTTTCAAGGGCTGGTAAAATTCGTCATGGAGCAACTGCCGCAAAATGAGGTTATCGAAGATGCCCTACGCAGAGAAGTAAAATTGGTACCCGAGGCTGTTATTCGAGAACTTGTTGCCAACGCCCTGATTCATCAGGAATTCACCGCTGGCGGTGCCTCCGTCATGGTAGAGATTTATAGCAACCGTGTGGAAATCTCGAATCCCGGAGAGCCTGTGGTTCCTGTTGAGCGCTTCATTGATGGCTACCAATCCCGAAATGAACGCGTTGCAGATTTTATGCGCCGGTTCGGTATTTGCGAGGAGAAGAGCAGCGGGATTGACCGGGTGATCCAGACAGTTGAGGCATACCAATTGCCTGCGCCGGATTTCGAGGCGGGACTCCGGCGCACCCACGTGACTATCTACGGACCACGTGAATTTGATGGCATGGACAGGAACGACCGAATAAGGGCTTGCTACCAGCATTGCTGTCTACGGTACGTGATGAAGGAGCCGATGACAAACCAGAGTTTACGTGAGCGCTTTAAACTGCCTGACGAACGAGCTGAAACCGCATCCCGGATTATTCGGGACACATTAGACGATGGCAAGATTAAGCTGCATGATGCCGTCGGGGCTTCAAAGAGGTACGCCAGATACGTGCCGTATTGGGCATGATCTTTTATTTAGGCACAAGGCATTTAACAAGCACCGCAAGAATGTAAGCCGCTTTAAATCAATGACTTACAATTTAGGCGCAAATCGCCGTACCGACAAAAACCAACAAACACGATTCAAATCGAAATATCATCCGGCGGCGGAGGCGGAAACACGCCCTGCTTCTCCGGGCCTTGGGCGGCACCGCCGACCACACCCACCTTCCCCAACCGCTTCGGCAAATACGCCAACCCTGCCAGCAATGCCGTCAACAACAAGAACACCATCGGCACATACACTGGACCGCCGGGCAGCGGCTGCTGGGCGGGGGCCGCCACGTCGAAGGCCCCCAGTGCACGCCGGTGCGCAAGCGCCATCGGGTCTCCCGTGCCTTCCCGCTGCGACAAGCGCCCATCAAACGTCGCCCAGGAATCCACCCCCTCGAAGCGCCCCCAAGGGTCGAACACCCCCGACACCCCCGTGTTCGACGCGTGTACCAGCGGCAACCGCGTCTCGATCGCGCGCACCCGCGCTATCTCAATCTCCTGCGCAATCGCGCTGCTGCTGCCAAACCATGCCAGGTTCGTAACCACCGCCAGCGTCCGCGCATCCAGACCCCGCAGCTTCGCCGCCATCGGCGCATACAACACCTCGAAACAGATCAGCGGCCCCACCTTCACGCCATCGCTTTCGAGCACATGCTGCGCATCGCCCGCCGCCACATTCGATTGCACCACCTGCTTCACAAAAGGCAGCCACTCCTCGAAAGGCACATACTCCCCGAACGGCACTAGGTGTACCTTGTCATAGACCCCCGCCACCTCCCCCGCCTTCGATATCAGCACGCTCGAATTAAAACTGTTGTTTCCCTCGTGCCGCACCGTGCCGGTGAACAGCGCCGTGTCGTTGTCCACCGCATAGCCCCGCAGCCGCTCGAGCAGCTCCTCTCGCTCAAAGTGGTACATCACCAGCGCCTCCGGCCACACCATCAGGTCCACCGGCTGAAACTCCTCGAGCGCCGTCGAATGCCGCGCCGCCCGCTCCACCATGTCTATCGTGAATTCCCCGTCCCACTTCATCTCGTTCGTGTAGTTGCTCTGAAACACCCCCGCCCGAAGCGGCTGTGTCTGGTAATCCGGAGACCCCAGCATCAACGCCCCCCCCACGTGCATCGCCACCGCCAAGGCAACCGCCGCCCCAAGGTGCTGCCACCGCCACGCCGTACCCGCAAAGAACAACCCAAGCGCCGCGTTGCCATACGCAATCGGCAAGGCCACCAGCGCCGTGCCCCCAATCGCCGCCCACTGCATCAGCGCAAGGTCTGGCCCCTGGCTATGCACCAGCGCGCACCATCCAAACCCGCTGAAGGTATTTGCATGAATCCACTCGACGCACAGGAACAGCCCCGCAAACAACGGCGCCCCCAGGTGCGGCGCGCGCCGCAGCAACACGAACCAGCTGCCCCCAAGCAAGGCCCAGAACACCGACAACGCCAGCACCATCAACTGGTATCCCACCACCGCCCAGCCGCCTGCCCAGAATATATTCGCCATCAGCCATTGCAGCACGAAGGAATGAAACACCCACCCCGCAATAAACCACTGCAACGCCGCCCGCTTGGGGCAGGGCGCCTGCGCGGTCAGATACACCAACGGGGCAAGCGCCCCCCACGCCAGGAAATACCAGTGCGCCGAGGGAAAACACAGCCCCAGCAACAACCCGCACCCCACCGGCACGCCATAAAATATCCACGACCGACCCATAAAATTCTCCCCAGCAACAAACGCCCCG
>JBIKMR010000322.1:0-4533 GCA_044359155.1 Candidatus Hydrogenedentales bacterium
GGGGGCCCACGACCCAATAAAAATCTACTTTACGCCATCAAGCGCTATGCCGCCCTTGTGGGTCTCGCCGGTGGGGGTTTCGATCTCAATCCACAGCTTCGCATCAGCGGGGATGGAATCGGGCACTTCGACGTGGGCGTGCTGGTACTTGCCTTCGATTTCAGCCTTGGCCACCATCACTCCTGTGGCATCTTCCGGGCCTACCCACATGCGGACGGCGGCAACTTCTCCGCCAGTCACCTCTGCGTTGAAGTGACCGTTCTTGAATTCCGCTTCGTCATACGTAGCATTCACCTTGAAGGGGCCAATCTGCGCAGAACCAATGGGGGTCTGTTCCCCGCCATGCTCCTCTTCATCCGCGTGTTCATCAGCTTTGGCGGGCGCTTCTGTTGCGGGCTTGGATTCGGGTGCAGGCGCGGGCGATGGCGCTGCGCCACAGCCTGCAAGCAGGAACGACGAGGACAATAGGACGGTGAGGAATCGGAACATGTTCATTTACTCCTAATGGGTTGAACCGGTTTCCGCATGACCCAGCTTATCCGGGTCTGCAGCAAATTGAATCGGCTTGTTTCGGAACAGGAGGTAATAACCTGCAGGTACGACGATGAGGTTGAGGAAGGTGGAGGTGAGCAAGCCTCCCAGCACCACGATGGCAAGCGGCGCGAGCAGTTCGCTACCGGGTTCGCCCTTGGCCAGGGCAATGGGGATCAGCCCGAGCACGGCGGTGATGGCGGTCATGAGGATGGGTATCAAGCGTTCCATACTTCCTTGGACGATAGCCTGCTCGAAAGGGACGCCTTCCTTGTGCATCAGGTGGGCGTAGTGGTTCACCAACAGGATGCCATTGCGCACGGCGATGCCAAACAGCGTTACGAAGCCCACCATGCTGGCAATGGATATCACGGGGGCCTGGTAAGTTCCCGCGCCGAAGAGCGCCAGCAGGTTGGTGAAGACGTTGTCGCTCTCGGTGAGGAAGATGGCCACGATGCCGCCCATGAGGGCCAGCGGCAGGTTGACCATGACCAGCAAGGCGGCGCGGGTGGAGCCAAACGCGGAGGACAGAAGCACCAGAATCACCACGGACACGAAGGCGCCCATGAGATAGATGGCGCGGCTGGCTGATTGCTGCGCCTCGAACTGCCCGCCAAAGGTGACGCTGTACCCGTGGCGCTGGACGATGGGCGTGACGACTTCTTCCACTTGCGCGACCACGTCGCCAATGTTGAAGCCTTCGGCCACATTGAGCGACACGACCGCCTTGCGCCTGCCGTTTTCGCGCTGAATGCCCAGGGGCATGTGCTCAGGTCCGATGTCGGCAACCTCGGCCAGGCGCACCAGCGCGCCGCCTTGGCCGGTCAGCAGGAACTCGCGGACGTCGTCGAACGTCTTGCGCTCGTCCGGGTGCAGGCGCAGCACCATCGAGTAGCGTCGCACGCCTTCGTTTACTTCCGCCACGGTTACGCCGTTGAAGGCCGCCTCGACCTGCGCTGCTGCGTCGCCCGGCGTAAGCCCCCAGCGTTTCAAGTCTTCGTGACGATAGCGAATGGGGAGCGACTCGACTACGGCCTCGCGATTGGCCAGCACGTCGCGAGCACCCGGCACGGCTTTCAGCGCGTCGTCGATCTCTTTGGCGATAGCACGGAGAATTTCGAGGTCGTTGCCGAATACATTGATCGCGATGGCGGCCTGGGTGCCGGAGAGCACGTGCGACAACTGGTGCCCAATGGGCGAGCCCACTTCCGTGCTGAGGGCTGGGATGTCTTTCAGGACTTCGTCAATGGCGTGGCGAATTTCTTCCTTGGTGTAGCCGGGCTTCACGGTCACCTGAATCTCGCTACGGTTCACGCCGTGGGCGTGCTCGTCGCGCTCGGCGCGCCCGGTGCGGCGCACCACGGCATTGACGCCCTCAATCTGCGAGAGGCGACGGTCCAGCCCGAGCACCATCTTGTCGCTCTCTTCGAGCGAGGTGCCGGGGGGCGCGTCGGTGAAGACGGTGAAGGTACCCTCGTTGAACTCGGGCAGGAAGTCGCTACCGTAAGTGGAGGCCAGCCCGACGCTGGCGAGGGTGAGCACCACCATGGCGGCAAGCAGGCCAACGCGAAAGCGCAGGGCGCCGCGCAGGATGGGTTCGTAAACACGCTTGAGCCAACGGACCAGCGCGCCTTCCTTGTGCCGACTGCCGTCCACGTTAGAGAGCAGCAGCTTGCACATGACCGGCACAACGGTGAGGGCTACAACCAGCGACGCGAGAATCGAGACGATGTACGCCAAACCCATGGGGCGGAAGAAGCGGCCCTCGATGCCTTGCAGGAAAAGCAGCGGAACGAAGACCGCCACGATAATCACCGTGGCAAACACGACCGACGAACGAATCTCGTTGCTGGCCTCGAAGATGACGCGCGCTATGGGGCGGCGCAGGTTCGCGGGGATATGCGCGTTCTCCTTCAAGCGACGATACACGTTCTCCACGTCGATGATGGCGTCGTCCACCAGTTCGCCGATGGCAATGGCCAGGCCGCCGAGTGTCATCACGTTAATGCTGAGTCCGGCCCAATCAAGAAACAACAGGGCCACGGCGACGGAAAGCGGAATGGCAGTGAGCGTGATGAGGGTCGTGCGGAAGTTCATCAGGAAGAGGATGAGCACCAGTCCCACAAAGAACACCGCCTCGCGCAATACAGTGACCACGTTCTGCAGCGAGAGGTGGATGAAGTCCGCCTGCCGCATCACGTGCCGGTCGAGCAGCACGCCCTCGGGCAGCGTGGCCTGCACGTCGTCCAGCACCTTGTCGATGTTGTCGGTGATATCGAGCGTGTTGGTGAAGGGGGCCTTCTTCACGCCGATGACCACGGCGGGGTCTCCCTTCGAGCTTCCCGTGCCGCGAGGCGGGGCGGGGCCCAGCACTACGTCGGCCACTTGCCCGATGGTAATTGCCACGCCGTCGGAATAGTGGACGACCGTATCCTTGATGTCCTCGACCGAACGGACGCGCGCGGCCTGCCGCAGGGCAATCTCGACACCCTCGACGTTGGGCAGGTAGCCCGCGCTGGCCAGGCTGTGCGATTCCGACGCCGACTTCATTACGTCCTCCGTGGTCAGGCCATAGAGGCGGAGCGCGTCTTGCCGCACGTTGATCTGGTATTCCGGCAGTTGCCCGCCAATGGCCACCACCTGCGCCACGCCTGCCACGCCCAGCAGCCGCTGCCGCAGGTCGTATTCGGCATAGCCGCGCAGTTCCAGCGGGGACCATGTTCCGTCTGGAGACGAAAGGGAGAGCAGCATGATCTCGCCGGTGATGCCGGTGATGGGGGCGATCTCGGTATGCACCTGTTCGGGCAGGTCGGGCAGCACCCCGGCCAACCCCTCCCCCACTACCTGCCGTGCGCGATAGATGTCGGTGCCCCAATCGAACTCGACCCATACCAGTGACAGTCCCATCGAACTGCTGCTGCGCAGGCGGCGCACGCCCGGCAAGCCGTTGACGGAACTCTCGACGGGGAAGGTCACATACTGTTCGACCTCGTCAGCGGCAAAGCCGCCCGCCTCGGTGAGAATCACCACGGTGGGCGCGTTTAATTCGGGGAACACGTCCACCGGCATACGGTAAAGGGAATAGAGGGACAAGCCCACGGTCATGGCTGCCAGGATAAGAACCAGTACCGCGTTGTCCAGCGAGAAGGCAATAAGTTTTTTTAACATGCGGCGCTCCTAATGGTTCTTGTGGAGCGCGCCGTCGGCGTGATAGTGGTAGCCATCCGGGGCCTGAGACTCGGAGGAGGCGGAGCTGAGCTTCAGGGCGTAGACCCCGTCTAGCACCACCTCGTCGCCTTCCTTCACGCCGCTCTTCACGGCAATCCAGCGGCCATCGTCTTCGCCCAGATCGGCGACTACGCGCAGGGCGCGGTCGGGATTCTTGGGATCACGGCGGAAGTAGATGCGCTCGAGGCCGTCTTGGGTAACGGCGGCCAAGGGAATGGCCATGCGTTCCGGCGCGTCCGCGCTTATGGTCACTTCAAGGAATGCTGAGATGCCCGCCTTGGCCCACGGGGCCACGGTGTCCGGCGTAAGGTAGATCGAGATGGTGCGCTCGGTGGGGTGGGCCGTGAGGCCAAGCACCAGCGTGCCAGACATCGAGCTATCTTGGGAGACTGCGCTGCCCTGCGAAAGCGACACCACCGCCTGCTGCCCTTCGGAGAACAGGGTGATGTCGCCCTGCGGCGCCTCGGCGTGGAAGCGCAAGGCGGTAGGGTCAATGACGCTCAACGCGAGTTCGCCCGGTTCGAGCCAGCCACCATTTACAACGGAGAGGTTCTCGACCACACCCGCGTTGCGTGCGCGAATCTCCAGCGAGCTGATGCCGCGCCATGCCGCCCGGCCATCCACTTCCTTGCGCAGGTCTTCCACGCTTTGCCCGGTCACGGAAGAGAGCGTGTTCAGGCGTGAGTCGTAGTGTTCATGCGCTTCGCGCAAGGCTGCTTCCTGTGCGCGAATCTCTGCTTCCAGCCGGGGGATGGTATTGCGCACGCTGGCCGC
>JBIKMR010000078.1:0-15617 GCA_044359155.1 Candidatus Hydrogenedentales bacterium
ACTCGATACACTGGGAAGACGTGCTCTGCCGCAGCCTGAAAACTGCTATCGGGCCGGGGCTGGTGCATTGCAGCCGCCTCACGCGCTACCGTTCTATACAGGCCTATCTCAAGGGCCTGCTCTTGTGGGAACCCGACAAGGACAGCGGCGTGTACCCCATGCAAGCAGTAGACCCCGTGAAGCTGGCCCGCGTGATGCGCGACGCATTGGGCGAAGAGCTCGCCACCGAGGCGGTCCGCCGCCTCAGCGCCACGGGCGGCGAGGCCTCGGTGGAAGATGAATACATGAAGCGCCTGCGTGAAGCCATGCTGGCGTAGAGCGAGGGAAAGCAGGATGAACCTGAGCCGATTAGTATGGGGAGTGGTAGCGATTTTGCTGCTGCCGCTAGCCTCCACTGCGCAAGAAACCTACCCGGTATTCTTCGTGTCTCCCACGGGCAACGATGCATGGTCGGGCCTGCTGTCGGACCCAGACGCGACGCAGAACGACGGGCCCTTTCAAACACCGCAGCGTGCGCTGGAAGCCCTGCGCGCGGTTGCCGCCGAAGACGGCCACGCGAACGGCGCGGTGATTTACCTGCGCGAGGGAAGTTATGCGCTGAGCGAGCCGCTGCTGTTTGGCCCGAAGGACTCGGGTCGCGAACACCGGCCCGTGTTGTTCCGCAACTTCAAGAATGAGGCGGTGCGCATCCACGGCGGAGTTCCCGTGATGGGGCTGAAGCCGCACGAGAACGGCATCCTCAAGGCAACGGTGGGCAACGCACGCCCGGCGGCGGTGTATTGGAATGGCAAGCGCCTGACCCTGGCCCGCTGGCCCAATGCGGGCGGCGGTGATCTACCGGGTGGGGAATGGACCTCCATCAAGGGCAGCGACGACAGCGCCCGCAGCCGACGCTTCCTGTATACCGGCGACCGACCTAAGCAGTGGGAAGGCCAGAGCGGTATCGAGGTTTCCATCTGGCCGAACTACAACTGGTGGCAGACCATTGCGCCGGTGAAGTCGATTGCCGATGGCGCAGTGGAACTGGAAGCCGACCTGCCCTACACCATCGAGGAAGGGCGGCGACTCTTCTACCAGAACATCCGCGCAGAACTGGACGCCCCCGGGGAATGGTGGCACGACCCCACCGATGGCACGCTCTACATCATTCCGCCGAAGGAAGACCCGCAGGGAGAAGTGATGATTGCCACCGCGTCCTCGCTACTGCGCGTCGAGGGAGCCAGCCATGTAAACCTGCTGGGCTTCACCTTAGAGATGGCCACGGGCGAGGCCGTGGTGATGAAAGACGCACACGCCTGCATGTTGGCCAAAAGCACCATCCGCCATACGGATGGCTTCGGGGTTATCGTTTCGGGTGGTGGGCATTGCCGCATTCTCGGCAACGACATCTACGAGACCGGGCGCGGCGGCATTGACTTGACTGGCGGCGACCGCAAGACGCTGGCAGGCGGCAACCACCAGGCTATCAACAACCACATCCACCACTTCGGCGTGCTCTACCAGACTTACCAGACCGGCGTGAATGTGAACGGCGTGGGCAACACCGTGTCGCACAACCTGATTCACGACGCACCCCACATCGGCGTGCTGCTCACCGGCAACGAGCACATCATCGAGTACAACGAGATACACCACGTCTGCCTGCAAGGCTCGGACAATGGCGGATTCTACATGGGCCGCGACTGGACCCAGCGCGGCAACAAGATTCGCTACAACAAGTTCCACGACATCTACGGCTTTGGCCTGAACGGCAAGAGCTACGAGTCCCCGCACCAGGCATGGGCCGTCTACCTGGACGATTGTTCAAGCGGTACGACGATACACGGCAACCTGTTCTACCGCGTGCCGCTCTGCGGCGTGATGATTGGCGGCGGGCGAGACAATGCCATTACCAACAACGTCTTTGTGGACTGCGTGCCCGCGCTGCACATCGACGACCGCTGGGACGAGTACCCCTGGGAAGTGATGCACGAACGCCTGCTAGCGATGAACCCCAGCGAGCCGCCATATAGCGAACGCTATCCCGAATTGCTGAAGATGGGCGACGACCCGCGCAAGCCCGAGAACAACCGCTTCGAGCGCAACATCGTCACCTTTCAGAACGACAGCTTCCGGGGACTCAGCACCACCGCCCGCCACCCCGAGGGGGCCGTAGTCTACGACTTCGACCAGTTCGACCCGGCCAGCACGGTAATCGACGAGAACGTGATCTTCCACCACGACCAACCGCTGCGCGTGGCGTGGAGCGAATACGGCAAGGCCGATTCCTACAAGACACTCGACTGGGACGAATGGATGTCCAAGGGCTTCGACGCGAACAGCGTCGTGGGTGATCCCCTCTTCGTGGACCCCGAGCGCGACGACTATTCCCTGCAACCCAAGAGCCCCGCCGAAAAGATAAAGTTCGAGAAGATACCCGCGCACCGAATCGGGTTGATAGAAGACGAGTTCCGCGTATCCCCCATCCCCCCAAGAGACGAACGCACCGACGGCGCAACGCACAGCAGCTATCCGCTGCCGGAAGAGTAATCACGGAATACGCCAAACCACTAAAAGGGGGAAGACGCGAGACCTACGCTCGAAAGAGTAATGGGCAAAGACCTAACTGCACCGACGGCAAAGCGTTGTGGGGCCACCATCTCCTTCTCGCATTCCACCAGCCAGAAGTGGCCCCACAACACAAGTGATTGCCTGCTCGTTACGAAAGCTGCAACTCAGGGCACGAGCCAAGCTACAAGCGAATCTGATTAGGACACATCAAGGTCGCGCATACGAACAATCATTGCTCGAATTATACAGCGACCTAGTGACCGTTCTTATTCGCGTCGCCAGGAAGATAGTCTTCGACACGCTGCCACGCATCGCGTGTTGCATGTTTGGCCTTCTCCCAGCTCATGCCGCTCGCACCCACACGCCCTTCGTAGTCGCTGCGAAGGTCCTTTTCAATTTCGTCGAAACGACGATTCTTGTAGCGCCCGTGATTCTCGTAACCCGTTTGGTACGCAGCATGGTAAGTATCGTAGGAATCGCCTTTCGTCACATAAGGACGCGACACAAAGTTAGAGCGCCAATAGGTTTCTTCGACGGTGGGATCAATTCCCTCGGCAGCGGCCTTGCCAGCGAGGCCACCAACAACCGCCCCCGCCACAATTCCAATACCGGCCCCAATAGGCCCGCCCACTGCGCCGATTGCGGCTCCAGCGAGCCCGCCTCCCGTGGCGCCTACACCTGCGCCAACCGGGTGCGCGCCCAGCGCTCCCGACAGGGGATCACGGTTCTCGTCTTTTCGCTCAGTAACAATCACAGGTTGCTGCATTTCGCTGCCCTTTCGTAGGAACACACACTACGTGTATCCGCATCGATCACCTTAAGGAGGGAACGTAAGACTCTGGCAAAGCATGGGTAAATATTTGGTAATGCGCTTAAGGTAAGCTTGGTGCCGAAGCTAGGGAATGTGATATGCCATTGAAAAACTGGAAGGAGATTTAAGCCATGAGTCTGCCCGGCTTTACAGAGTTCACATTCACGCACGACGAAAACTCCCGCACGGTGTACCGCAAGGGCAGCGGGCCGGGCGTGGTGATCATGCACGAGATTCCCGGCATCATCCCCGAGGTGCGCGCTTTTGCCGAGCGCGTGGCGGCGGAAGGCTTCACCGTCTTCCTCCCTCAATTGCTCGGCACGCCGGACAAGCCCTTCTCGAATGCCTATGTACTTTCCTCCGCCATGCGTGCGTGCATCAGCAAGGAGTTCTCGCTCCTCGCGGCGAACGAGTCCAGCCCCATCTGCGACTGGCTGCGCGCGCTGTGCCGCCACGTACACGCAGAGCTGGGCGGCAAGGGCGTAGGCGCGCTTGGCATGTGCCTCACCGGAAACTTCGCGCTGGCGCTGATGGTGGACGAGGCCGTGATGGCGCCTGTGTTGAGCCAGCCCTCGCTGCCCTTGCCACTGGGCAAGGCGCGCCGCGCCGGGCTGCACCTCTCCGAAGACGACCTCTGCATTGTGAAACGCCGCGCCGCCGATGGCGTGGGCGTGCTAGGCCTGCGCTTCACCCACGATCCGCTCTGCCCACCCGAACGCTTCGAGCGTCTGCGTCAGGAACTCGGCGATGGCTTCGAGGGGATCGAGATAGACAATTCTCGCGGCAACCCCCACGGCCACCCCCGCGACGCGCACAGTGTGCTCACCCGACACTTGGTAGACGAAGACGGCCAACCCACCCAAGCCGCCCTGAATCGGGTGCTGGCGTTTTTTCGGGAGCGGTTGCTCTAACGAAATGAATTGGGATATTCACCCGGCTCGCAACGCGCGGCCCTGCGTTGCTATGCTCTGGGGCTATGGCAAGTGTGCATTATTCGAGCGCGGATGCGCGGGGCGGGGCGGGGCTGTGGCGCGATGTGGCGCACGCGCGCGGGCTGCTGCTGCAACTGGTGCTCAAGGACATCCGCGTGCGCTACCGCTACACGGCGGTGGGCGCGCTGTGGGCCGTGTTGGAACCCCTGGCCCTGATGGCCGTGTTGGCCTTTGTCTTCTCCTTTGTGCTGGCAGACCGGGCAGACTTTGCGCGCGGCAGCGAGCGCGCCCCCTATGCCGTCTTCCTTTTGACGGGCCTGCTCTTCTGGCAATTCACCGCCGCCTCGCTCACCAATGCGGCGGCCTGCTTGCTGGACAACCGCAACCTGATCAAGAAGGTGCGCTTCCCGCGTGAAGTGCTGCCACTGGCCGCGCTGGGCTATCCACTCATCAACCTCGGCATCGGGCTGGTGATATTGCTGGTGCTGCATGTATCCCTTGGCGGCGCCCTTTCCCCCATGCTCGCCCTGCTGCCACTGGTGTTTGCCGTGCAGGTATTGCTCACCGCAGGGCTGGCGCTGCTGCTCTCTTGCGGCAACGTGCATTATCGGGACGTGGGATACATCCTCGCCGTCGCCCTCTTGCTGGGCTTCTATGCCACCCCCATACTCTATCCCTCCAGCCTCGTCGATGCCGCAGCCCTGCCCGCGTGGGCCATCAACCTTTACCATCTCAACCCCATAGCGGGGCTTATCGAGGCCTACCGCAGCATGCTGCTCGACGGCACCCTCAATCCCATCCAGCTCGCATGGCCCGCCGTGTGTGCCGTCGTGTGTTTCCTTGCGGGCGCAATCCTGTTTCGTCGCCTTTCCCCCACCCTGTCGGACCACCTCTAATGCCAGTCATTAGTGCCAACCAGATCACCAAGCTCTACCCCGAACGCCAAGGACCGCGCGTGTTGTTCGGGCGAGGCGGATTGCCGGATTGGTTTCGCGCACGGGCAGACGGCTTCGCCGCGCTTAAGGGCGTGTCACTGCAAGTAAACGCGGGCGAATCTCTCGGTATCATCGGCAGCAACGGCTCGGGCAAGAGCACCCTGCTCAAGATTCTCGCAGGGGTCACCCTGCCTACCACCGGCGACGTAACCGTCGAGGGTCGCGTAGCGTCGCTGCTGGAACTGGGCGCAGGCTTCCACCCCATGCTCACCGGGCGAGAGAACATCTACCTGAACGCCGCCATCTATGGCTTGCATCGTGCCGAGGTGGACGCGCTTTTCGAGAGCATCGTGGATTTCTCCGGCATCCGCGATTTCATCGACCGCCCCGTGGATACATACAGCAGCGGCATGTACGTTCGCATCGCCTTCTCCGTTGCCATCCACATGAATCCCGACGTATTCCTTGTGGATGAAGTCCTCGCCGTGGGCGACGAGGATTTCCAGCGCAAGTGCCGTAGAAAAATCGGAGAGCTGCGCGAGCAGGGCAAGACCATTGTCTTCGTCTCGCACGACCTTGGCATCGTCAACACCGTGTGTGATCGCGTGGTGTTGCTAAACAAGGGCGAGCTGCTCGAACGCGGCACTCCGCAGCAAACCTTCGATTATTACCTGCGTCAAGTGGGCCAAGCGGCGGGCATCCACCGGCTGGCGTGGGGAGAGAATGAAGCCCTGTTTAGCAACGGCAAGCTGTCGCTATTCTCCGGCGGGCAGGAGACCACCGCGCCCGAGGGAATACACGCGAGCATTGAAAGCATGGGCCAACACCATGCCAGCGTGTATGCAGATTGGCGCGTTGTTAAAAGCGACGATACGTCTTTCGTTGCCGAGGGGATGATGCCCAGGGTGCCGTGCCGGCTGCGGTTCGAATACAGCACCAATAGCAATGCCTTGACCATGGGAATGACGATTGAGGCAACCCATGCTTTTTCGTTGGAATCGCTGTCCCTAGTAATACCTGTTCCCGCAAGCATGGATCGGTGGTTGATCGATCAGAACCTGTTAAGGCTGGAACCACTGACCCCAGCGCACGTCAACGCCGAAGCTGCCACAATGCCTCAAACCGACGTAACAACAATCATGGCTTTTTCAGAAAGCCCTGCGGTAGAAACGTCCCTGTTTATTGGGAGCGGCATTACCTATTTTGCAGGAGACAAATCGGAGAACACCTACTGGCACCTTGTCAACGGGGACTACCTCTCGTCGGTCCGTCGCTTGTTCCATACGCTGCGTCCTGCCCCAGCCGACCGAGACATGCAGCCCGGCGAGAAAGTAATCTTGACGAATGTATTCATTGGCGCGGGACATTCGGGAGCCAACTACCGAAAGGCTGCCGCGCACTTACATGAACAGCAAGAATGTGTAGCGGCAGGCCTGCGTGCATCCATGAACCAAGGCAGACTGCTCCTTGAAAGCGAAGCGGGGCAACCCTTAGGAGAGATTCAAGCCCTGTTCAGCGTTGAAAACTTGTGGTCCAACAGCACATCGCTTAAGTCAACAACAACCCGCCCAGAAAACGATGTCGTCTACATGGTCAGCCATTCCAATCGCCTGCCTCTCAATCTACGTTGGGAGCTACGACCACGGGAACATGGTGTCGAGTTGTCCCTTCTACTGCGGGTGCGCGAAGCGGTGAAGTTGCAAGAGTACAACCTTTCTTGGCTATTGCCCGCCGACTATTCCAATTGGGCTTTCGAGCATGAGCGGGGGAACTACACGCACTTTGAGGAAGCACAGGAATGGCGTCCGCTGAATCGCGGCTATCAGCAGTCTACCTTTATTGAGATTCAGGCAGAAGGTCGGCCCACCCTGCATTGGAGCACCACCACGCCCGGCGCGCTGCCCAGCGTGTTGAATACCGGCGCGGGCCAGCACAAGCGCGTGGCCCAATGGCTGCGTAGGCCCGATGGTGCGGATGCGTTTTACTTTGAACCCGGCACCCACCCGCTGTTATCCGTGGTGATTCAATTGGCGGACGAGTAGGATCACAGGCATGGACGCTGCAACAGAAGATCGCCTCCCCCCCGTGCGCGGGCTGGTGTGCTGCGCCAACCATAGGGGCGCGCTGTTTCCACAAACCGCGATTAAGCAGTGGCTGCACCTGAGCCAGTCTGGGTTCAAGGCGGGCAAGGTGGACCTGCTGGTCGAGGGCTTGCCACACGAGCGCGTGCTGGATCTGTTGGACTTCGCCGGGGAAGCCGGGCTCCCCTGTTCTTTGCGCGTGCGAAACGCGCCCACCGCCGAAGCCATCGCGGCATACCAAACTTATGGCGCGCTGGACCTGTGCTTCGCGCCCGCCGTAATGGATGCGCAGGCGCTCGAATCCGTGGTGGCCGCGAGCGCGCAGGCTGCGCTGCCCTTGCGGTTGTTGATTATCGGCCTGCCCACCCCAGACGCACGCGAATCGCTGCTGCGCCTTGCCAAGCCGGGCGCAGTGTCGAGCGTGGCGGTGGCTCCCTATGATCCCTTCCTGCCCTTGCAGCCGCAGTCGCGCGATGCGGCACGCGGATATGTGGACGGGCTGGCCGCACTGGTCCAAGGCCTCAAAGCGAACGGGGTGGAAACCAGCTTGTTGCGCCTGCCGTTTTGCCTGGTCCCGCGAGACCTCTGGCCGGAGACGCTGACCGAATACCAGTTTTACCTGCACCACCAGCACTACCTGTATCAAGCCTACGACTTGGCGCAGACTATCTTTGCCTGCCGCCCGTCGGGCATGGCCACCGCCATTGAGCACCAGCTTGCCTCGACGGCGAACTTCTACAACATCATCGACAAGCACGCCTTCCCCCGCATGATCAGCCACCCCACACTGCACGCGCGGTTGTGGCTCATCAACAAGATTCGCCGCAAGCTGCCACGCCGCAACAAGCCCGGTGAGCCACTGGCAGAGAATGTGTCTGCCTACGAGGCCGCCCTTGAAGAACGCGACCGCGAGGCGAAGCGCGCGCTGGGCCCCGCCTGCGCCGCGTGCGACCTACGCAAGATTTGCGACCACGGCCTGCCGCCCTTCAAGGCAGCGCTGCCCGGCATCCAGTTTGCCCCACAGCAGGAAGCCGACGTGCTCTCTCCCCTGCACTTCAATCGCTTGCAGTACAAGGTCTACGACGCAGTGGACCAAGGGCGGGCCGACGCGCTTGCGGCAAAGCACGAGATTGAAGCGGAAGCAAAGGCTATTGTGGATGGCGTGCTGCCAACGCGGGTGTTTAAGTATGACGAATTCGACATTGATGGCCACTGGACAGACCGCCTGATTGGGGCCGTGCGGTGGTGGTCGCTTTCCACGGACCCCATGCGCAGCACGCCGCTGGCGCGCGTCGAGTTGCCCTTTACAATAGGCGTCACATTTGGTGGTGGCATGGCGGACCAGATCGGCTTTACCTTTGGCGAGCACATCCACCTGCTCTGCCCGATGATTTCTCCAACGCACCACGTAGCCCTGCACGTGCGGCGCGATGGAAGCTATGTATTGCTTCGCGACGGCCAAGCCGTGCGCCCCACCGAATTCACCGGCGTGTTCCGCGTGCCGTCGCGCTTGGGCAACGTGCTGTTTCCACGCATCAGTATCTGGAACGTGGACGGCCACATCCAGACGCAGAGCCCCCAGCTCTGGCTGAACAGCGAATTGCCTACCCCAAACCTCAGCCGCATCGAGCATTCCGTAATCGTCGCCAGCACGCGGTACAGCCGCCGCCTCCAGGCGCTGTTGCTGGGCGTGGCCCATCAGGCCAACTACGACCTCGGGCGCATCGAGGTCATCGTCAGCTATGTGCCCGGCTTGGATAGTAACGACGACGTGCTCGACAGCATCGAGGCAACCTTCCCCAACCTGCGCATCGTGCGCTGCACCTTCACCGAGCGCCACGCCCGCTCGCGCGGACTGATGGTGAACGAGGCCGTAAAGATGTCCTCGGGTAATTGGATCACGCTCTTCGATTCCGACATCGTGGTGCCCACGGATTTCTACGCTCGCCTCGACGCCGTGCCCGAGGGAACCATGTTCGTGGCACCCGATGGCCGCAAGATGCTGCCTCCCGATATCACCGCGCAGATACTCCTCGGCGAGCGCCCCCCGTGGGAAGACTTCCAATCCTTCCTGGACGGTCCCGGCGAACTGTGGCACCAAGAAGCCGGCGGCGTACCCGTGGGCTTCTGCCAGATTGCACGCCGTGAAGTCCTGCAGGAATTCCCCTTTGCCATGGCCGACCACTTCGAGGGTTCCGACTGGGACTTCTCCCAGCGGGTGCTTGCCAAGTATGGTAAGGAACACCGCATGACCGGCTGCTACGTGCTCCACCTCGACCACGGCGGCTCGCAGTGGTATGGGGTGCGAAAGCAGAAATAGACCAAGCCGCTACGGCTGCCCTATGGTCGCCACCACGCCCCGGTGGTCTGAGGGGTAGGGCTTCACCACGATATCGGCGTGGGCCTTGGCTTCGCCCACAACTTCGCATTGCTCCACTTTGATGTTCGGCGACACATACACAAAGTCGATGCGGTCGTGTTTGTCTGCGGGGTCGTCGGGTTTCGTGGTTGGGGTCCACGTGTGGCCCGTGTGCTTTGCCTCGTTGGGAAAAACCACGCGATACGCATCGAGCAGTCCCAGCTTCTCGACCTGTTTGGATGCGGGATACGCGACTTCCATCGGCGCCGTGCCCGCCACCACGGCCTTCGCCGTCCAGTCCAGGTGGGACGGCTCGTTGAAGTCCCCCGTCAGCGCCACTCGCTTGCCCTGCGCCAGCAGAGGCTTGATCTCGGCCAGGGTTGCGGCAAGCTCCTCGCCCCGTGCAGCCTGGGCTGCGGTGATTAGCTGCTCCGCCTTATCCAGAAACGCCGCATCCTCATAGGGAATCTTCAGCAATTGATACGGCTGATAGGGCGCGTGAAAAAGATGCACGTTGAAGAGATACATGGACTCACCACCGGGCAGTCGAATCTCCGCCCCATGCTTGCCGGGCGTCAGACCCACAATCTCGTGGCGGCTCAATATCGTCTTGCCATCGCCTTGGTCCACATGGTGCCACCCCAGCATGGCGGCGACTTGCTTCGAGTTGTCCGGGCGCACCCCATCGCGCTCGCGGCCATAGGCTTCTTGCACCCCAACAATATCTGCACCCGCCTCGCGTATCACCCCCGCCGTGCGCGCCAGCGGCAATACGCCGCCCTCCCCACCATGCCACATATTGAAAGACATCACGCGCAACGATGCATCCTCCGCTGCATGGGCCGACAAGGCCGACATGATCAACATCATCAAACCAAGCACAGGGCCTCGCATCGCACAGCTCCTCTTGTTCGGGCACAACTCTTGAGTGCCCATTTCACTGCACCTATTCTAAATGATTTTACTGCCAAGACTTTGTACAGAATCCCTAACTTTTCCTTGCCCTGCTGTCTGCCCTTGGGTATACTGTTGACACTTCAAGGGAAGCAGGCAAGCTGCAAGGAGCATTAATGGTGTATCGGCTGCTAGGAGTTTGTCTGTTGGCTGGGCTGGCCGCCGTTGCTTTGGCGGAGCCTGCTGCAGAGCCCGAGGTGAGTGTGGCTGACAAGATGAAGGCCAAGCAGCAGGAGTCCCTGCCCGACACCCACCGCGCAAGCATCGACAAGCGCAAGCAGTTGTCCAAGCGCATCGAAGGCACGGACCTGCACCAGTTCAAGCAGAAGGACGGTTCGGTCACGTTTACCAACCGCCCTGAGAAGTATGAGGCGGACCGGCGCTATGAGCGCATCGCCATTAAGTACGAACCCATCCGTGTGCCGCAGCAATACCAGAAGTTAAAGTCGCCGCAGGAATACACCACTGACAACGTGGCCCAGCTTATCGAGAAGAGCGCCGAGAATTACGCGCTGGATGCGAACTTGGTGTATGCGGTGATCAAGGCGGAAAGTAACTTCCAGCCGAACGCCCAGTCTCCCGCCGGGGCTTGTGGCCTGATGCAGCTTATGCCCGGCACCGCCTTGGAAATGGGCGTGACGGACATCTTTGACCCGGCACAGAACATTGCGGGCGGCACCCAGTATCTGGCGCGTATGCTCGAATTGTTTGGCGGCGACGTGCGGCTGGCCTTGGCCGGATACAACGCCGGGCCAGAGAACGTGAAGAAGCACAAGGGCATTCCGCCCTTCCGCGAAACACAGGACTATGTGCAGCGGGTGCTGCGCTTCCATCGCGGATTCTCCGGCGGCGGTGTGGACATGCGCTATGCCGAGATAAAGAACATCAAGGGTTCTGGCAAGGGCGCGCCCCGCATGGCCAAGGCTGCCGTTCCCGAAGGTGGCCGCTATGTGGTCCACTTCCACTCCGGACTCACCCAGCCCGCCGATGAAGTCGAGGATCAGGGCAACTACTGGTACGTAAAGTACGGCGCTCGCATCTATCCCGTACGCAAAGCGTTGGTGGCCAACATCGAAGAGCCCGCTTAGACTGGACTTCGGAACGCCAATCTCCCGATTGGCGTAAGCCTCATGTTTGCTTGGCATGCAGATGGTTGGGCTAATTTGCGGCCCCCCCTCACCCTAACCCTCTCCCCTTGCCAGGGGGCGAGGGGACCAGAGGCGCTTCATAACATCGGGACAGCTTATCGACTCCCCGCTACTCCGCCTTCCCCTCTCGCTTCTTCAAGAACTCAAGCACCAGCCGGTTCACTTCATCCTCATCGTAGTCCCAGAAGTAGACGTGGTTGGATTTCTCCAGCCAATGTATTTCCTTCTCCGTTGAAGCAAACCGTGGGAATAGGGCTTCCGTCGCGGCGGAATTGGTGACCTTGTCATTCCTCGAATGGATCACCATCGTTGGCATGGTGATTTGCTTCCAAACTTCACGGTCGTATACGGCGTTGCATGTTTCCATTGCGCTGATTGCCGCCTTGGTAGAAACCCAGCCGTAATCTAGAATCTTGTCGTAGTTTGCCGCGAGATTGATCGGGGGCTTACGGGTTCCCGGCAGCCAGCGCAACACGGGGCTTGTCGCCCGGGCTACAGTCTCGATCATGCCATCCACCGCGCGAGAGCTGCCCAGCCCGTAAAACGGCGCCACCGCGATCAAGGCTTGTGGCTGGCACGATGCTGCCGCCAGCGTGGCCAGCGCGCCGCCTTGGCTGTGGCCCACAATCACCACCGTTTCGCACTCTGCCTGCAACGCCTTCAGCCGATCTTCCACACCCGCAATAATCGCCGGAAACTTCGCCGCCTCGTGGTCGTGCGGGGTGGTGCCACAGCCGGGTAGCAGCATCGCCTCCACCCGCCAGCCCGCATCGGCAATTGCTTGTGGCAGCGTGTTGTAATTTTGCGGCGAACCGATGAAGCCATGGACCAACAACACCGCACGATCGCGTCGCTCAGGGTGGAAGATGATCGGCTCATAGCCCAGCATGACCTTCGTCTCAGGATCACGCTTCGCCCGCTTCTCATACCCCGCCACGCCAGACTCTACGGCAACCCTATACGTGGCCAGCACAAAGGCTAGGAGGACCAGCAGGCCACCCGCCCAGCGCAGGCAGCCTCGACCCGGTTTCGATTCTTCCGGCGAACTCATTCACCTAGGTCCAGCGAGGCAGCCATACGCTTCACGGCGCGAATGTCCATCTTGCCGGTCGCCAGCACTGGCAGTTCCTCGATTCGATAGAAGGCCTTGGCGCGCGGCACCCAGAGGTTGGGCAGACCGCACTCGTCAAGCCGACTTATCAGGTCGTCCAGTTGGTGGTCGCTCAAAGTATGCAGCACCACCAGCCGCTCGCCCTTCTGCTCGTCCGGCACGCTGGCCACCGCCATCATCTGATCGGTCAGGGCCAGCACGTCATGCAGGCGTTCTTCCACTGTCGTGTGCGGCACCATCTCGCCTGCAATCTTGCTGAAGCGTGCGAGGCGATCCGTGATGCGGATGAAGCCGTCTTCATCAATCGCGGCAATATCGCCGGTGTCATACCAGCCATCGTGCAACACCTTGGCCGTGCGTTCCGGCTGGCCGAGGTAGCCCTTCATGATATTCGGCCCCTTCACCTGCAACAGCCCCGCAGTGCCCTCGGGCAGCAGCTCACGCGTTTCGGGATCAATCACCCGCACGCTCTGGCCTGGGAAGGGACGGCCAATGGTGCCGTGCTTGCAGTAGCGGCCATAAAAGCCGGGCGACACGCAATCGGGAATGTTGACCGTAACGGCGGGTGCGCACTCGGTGGTGCCGTATCCTTCAAGCGGCTCGACAGTGAACTTCTCCTTGAAGGCCTCGCGCACGCGGGGAGACAACTTCTCCGCCCCCGCCACAACGAACTTCAGCGCGGCGAACTGTTCCGGCGTGCAACGACGGATAAAGTTCTGCAGGAAAGTCGAGGTGCCTATCATAACGGAGCCGTTCTGCTCTTGCGACAGGTTGCCGATCACCTTGGGTTCCAGCGGGTTCGGGTGGTAGATGCCCTTGATGCCATTGCACAGCGTGAGCCATACCGTAACCGTGAACCCAAAGGAATGGAAGAACGGCAGGTAGCCGATGATGACCGAGTCCTTATCGTGCGGAAAAACCTCGAGCACGCACTCGCTGTTCGATATCACGTTACGGTGGGTGAGCATCACTCCCTTGGGGTCGCCTTCGCTGCCGCTGGAGAAGATGATCGTGGCAAGATCGTCTTCCACCTTGTAGGCCTGACTATGCATCCTATCCAACAACCACGTGGGCACAAACAGCGCCAGCAACATCGCCACGATTCGGTCCGATCCCTTCACGGATTCTTTGATCTCCTCAAGGAAGATTACGTCTCCCGGCGGCTTCAACTGGGTCAGCCGTTCGAGGAACTTGCGCGACGTAAGCACCTGCTTGATGCCGCACTGGCGCGCGCAAGATTCGAGTGTCTCGTTGGTCGCGGTGTAGTTCAGGTTTACCGGAACTCGGCCCAGCATGGTCAGCGCGATGTTGGTCAACACGCCGCCGACGGACGGCGGCACCAGCACACCGATCATCTCTTCCTTTCCCAGCACCTTCTTCAGCTTGCGTGCAAACACGATGCTACCCACCAGCGCCTTGAAGTACGAAAGTGCGCCGGAGGTGGTGTCGGCTATTGCGGTCTTGCCCAAGTGGCGACGCGCCATGCGGATAAAGCCGTGGTGCAATAAACGGTGGCGCAGGGGGCGCGCGAAGTAGGCCTCCGTTCCCAGGTGCATCATCGCTTCGCGTATCGCCGTGCGCGTGGGCGCAATGGTAATCGCCGGGCCATAGGCCACCTGAATCAGGTACGGCGCCTTCGGCGGGCGCACCCATTTGAAACGCTCGTTCTCGTAAAGATATACCGTGCCCCACAGCCGATCGATATGCACCGGTATCACTGGAATGGTGCCGCCCTCGGTCAGCCCGGCCACGTCGCGATTGAATCGAGTCAGCAGTCCCTCTCGATCAAGCGGACCTTCCATCGAAATCAACACCGTCTGCCCATCGCGCAACGCGCGGCGTGCCGCCTGGTAAGCCTCGGTCATGTGCTGCTGGCTGCCGTTGGGGTCCACCAGAATCATGTTCATCGACTTCGCCATCCACGCCATCCACGGCACCTTGGTCACGTCTTTCCCCACCACGCAGCGCAGGTCGCGGTCACTGCTGGCCACCACGAAGAGCAGGTCTATGAAAGACAGGTGGTTGCCAATGAATATGGCACCGCCGGAGTCTGGCATGTTGTCCCGCCCGACCACGCGCACGCGGTAGAGCGTATTGTTGGCCACCCACATGAGGGAGCGAATCAGCAACTGCGGCACGCGCAGCACGATGTAGAGTCCAATGCCAAGGGACAGGGCGGCGGTGATGGCGAATACAGAGTGCGAGGTGACCCCTACCGCGCTGAGCGCGATCTGGAAGATGCTGGCACCGGCTATGCCGAACCAAGTGATCATGTTGGTGGCGGCGATTACGCCCCCCTTGATGCCGTGCGGTGCGCGCTGCTGGATGCAGGCCGCCAGCGGCACGTCATACACGCCCGCCCAAAATCCCATGCCCAGCGCAAGCAGCATAAGCAGTAGCAAGTAGGCGCTGAGGGCGGGGTCTCCGCCCAGCCCGAGACCGTGCGCCATGCTGGCGAGCACCCCGGCAACCGGGCCATCAAGACCCACGATTCCAAGCAACCCCGCCAATGGCGAGAAGAAGTAGGCGTGGTAAGTCTCCTGCGGCACGGCCACCAGCAGGGTGGATACCGCCAAGCCAATCGCGCCCAGCGGCACTAGTCCCAGCTCGATGCGGGAGCGAGAGAGGTATCCGGCAGACACGGCGCCCAATGCGATGCCCACGCCCGTCATGCCGATCACCAGAGTGGTGGGGCCTTCGCTCAGGCCAACAGTGCCATGGCAAAAAGCCAACAAG
>JBIKMR010000323.1:0-4521 GCA_044359155.1 Candidatus Hydrogenedentales bacterium
CCATGCTATGCTTTGTGCCACCGCCCTACCGGGTGGTCCCTTTGGCTGCGCATGGAGAGGAACCGTCTTGCAGAATGGTGTGCCCCGCATCTTGATGATTCGCCTGAGCGCCATCGGCGACGTGGTTCGCGTGCTGCCTGCAGTTCATGCCCTGCGCGACGCCTTCCCCAATGCCCAGCTCGATTTCGCCATCGAACCGAAATCGCAAGACGTAGTCACCGAGCACCCGGCCATAGACAATGTGCTGCTCTTCGAGCGCGTGGACACCGCATGGCAAGGCAGCGCCGCCTTCCTCAATTTCTGCCGCGACCTGCGCGACCGCCGCTACGACATCGTGGTCGATTTTCATGGCATCCTGAAAAGTGGCCTGATGGCCCGTGCCACCGGCGCGCGCAAACGCTACGGATTCGCCACCCCCCGCAGCCAGGAAATGAGCCACCTCTGCTACACCCACCGCGTGCCGCTGGTGTCGCAGCGAATGAACCGCATCATTGAAAACCTCGAACTGGTCAAGGCGCTTGACGCTCGCCGCAACCGCCTCGACGTCCGCATCGGCATTCCCGAAGACGTGGCCGACGACATCGACGACTTCCTGCACGCCGCCTTCGACAGTGGCAAGCAACTGGCCGTGCTGCACGTCCCCGTCGAGCGCCCAGAAAAGCAATGGCCACTCGCACACTTCGCGCAGTTGAGCGACCTGCTCATGGCAGACGGGCGCTTCGAGGTTCTCCTCACCTACGGCCCCGGCCAACAGGACATTGCCGAAGAGGCCGCCGCCCTGTCCAAGCGCCTGCCCCGTGTGGCCCCCAACCTGCCCACGCTCAAGCACTTCGCCGCCCTCATGCCGCACGCCTGCGTTTTCTTCGGCGGAGACACCGGCCCTATGCACATCGCCTCCGCTATGGACGTCCCCACTGTTGTCGTCTTCGGCGGCACCGACCCCGAAAAGCACGCCCCCATGCGCAAGCCTTTCGCCGTGCTCTACGCCGGCCCCGACCCCTTCCCCACCAAAATGCCCCTCGCCAAAGCCCAGCAACTCCTCGAAGCCGTCACCCCCGAACAAGCCTACGACGCCTGCGTCAAGGTAGTGCACGGGGGATAGGCTCTACGCCATCAGGGCCAGTCTGTTGAAGTCTGCACCCAGCACCTGTGCCGGGTTGGTGGCGAACCACTGGTCGAGCAGGGTGGCGTAGACGCTGCGGAAGTCTGTCGTGTATTTGAGGTCGCCGTCGTCTAGGTCGATCAAGCTGGGGGTTTGGCCGTGGAGGCCGGGCTTGATGTGGTTGCCGATGAGGAAGAGGGGCGCGGCTGTGCCGTGGTCGGTGCCGCCGCTGCCGTTCTCGCGTACGCGGCGGCCAAACTCGCTGAACACCATGGTGGTCACGCGGTCCGCCGTGCCGTCCGCCTCGAGCTGCGCCTGAAACTTGGCCAGCGATTCGCCGACCGTGGCCATCAGCGCGTCGTGCTGGTTGGCTTGGTTGGCGTGGGTGTCGAAGCCGCTGGTGGAAACGTAGTAGATGCGCGTCTCGAGTCCGCCGCGAATCAACCCGGCCACGGTGTCCAGCTGGGAAAGGTTTCGGCGGGCCTGTTGCACCTGCCCGGCCACCTTGCCCCGGTCTGCTGCAGCGCGCACCTGGCGCGACCCGTTCAACGCGTTCATGGCGGTGTGCCGCAGAAAGTCGAGCGTGTCGTTCGCGCCTGTTTGCGGCGCATTCACGGTCTCGAAGAGGTGTTCGTCTGCAAAGAGGTCGCCGGTTTCCCAGCCGAAGCGACGGGGATTTTCGGTGGCGATGCCGAAACCTTTCGCTCCCTCGAAGGCTTGAGGCCGCTCGGGACCCACCGCCATGCCCGCCTGCGGGCGGGCTTCGCCGTCGCACTGGTTGTCGAAGTAGCGACCTATCCAGCCGTGGCCGAGGTACTCGTCGGAATTGCTGGCGGTGTGCCAGATTTCCATGGAACGGAAGTGCGACCTATCGGGGTTGGGATATCCCACGCCCTGCACGATGCCCAGTTTGCCGCTGTCGTAGAGCCGCATGAAGCCTTCCAGCTTGGGGTTCAGCCCAAGGTGATCGTCCAGCTTGTGCAGTTGATCTTTTGCAATGCCCAGCTTCGGGCGCGCGCGGTAATAGGCGTCGTCTCCAAAAGGCACCAGCGTATTAAGTCCATCGTTGCCGCCGCCCAGTTGCACCACCACCAGCACCCGGTCGTCCTTGAATCCCTGGATAGCGTTCACCGCAGGGTTGGCAGCGCGCGCCAGAAACTGCGGGGCAAAGCCAAGCGCGGAAAACACCGCGGCCTGTTGCAGGAATTCGCGTCGTGTGGATTTCATGGTTCAACTCCTTGGCGTGGGCGCATGGGGATTAACACAACTGGTACTCCGCCATGCTGGTGACCAAACGCAGCAGGGCGAGGCGCTTGGTGTCGTCCAGGCTGGAAGCGGTGAGGGCTGCGGACTCGTCCGCTACCCCCATCACTTCGAGCAAACCTTGACGCTGTGCCGCTCCGGGCGACACCGTAAGGAAACGGTCGGACAACTGCGCAATGCAATCGCCCGCCGTGGCAAAAGTCATGGCATCAAACAATGCCGCAGTGCTGGCCGCGCGCCAAGGCGGCGGGTCTACCCCCAACTCTTTCAGCATTGCCGCACGCTCGGGCAGGGTTCCATTGCGCAGGGTTTCCACCTTGGCCGCGCGCTGGTCTTTGGGCAAAGCGCGAATCTTCTCCATCGCCTGCTCACGTGCCACCCGGAAGTACGCCTTGCGTTCCTCCGTCGAAGGCGCGGCGTCCGCCATGCCCGCCATCATGTTGCCCCCCTTGCCGCCTTTCGGAGCAGGCAACATCGCCCCCATCATCGTGTCATCATCCGTCGGCGCGCCGGGGCCGTCGGGGTTGAGCAGCGTGGCGGGCAGGTTGGTGCGAATCAGCAGGCTGTTCGCGTTAATCCACGCGCGGTTGCCGTCCCACCCCTTCACGTTGGGCGGATAGAACAAGTCCTGCCCCAGCACGCGCACCGCCCGGGTAAGCGCAGGAAAGGGTGGCGCGTTTACGCCAAGGTCATGGCATAGCTGCAATGCAAACTGCGCCGGGCTTTTCACCTGCGCCCCCTGCACGCTGTCCGAATAAAATGCTTCACTCAGGAAAAGCTGCCGCAGCATCGGACGCAGTTCATAGTTGTTGTCGCGCAGCGTCTGCGCCAGTTCTTCCACCACCGCCTTTTCGCCCGGCACCCCGGCGAAGAAAGCCCACAACTTTCCGGTGATAAACGTAGCGGCGGCGGGCTGCTCGAAGATGATGTCGAGCACATCCCATCCCTGAAAATTTCCCGTGCGACCAAGGAAGGTTTTCGTGCCCGCGTCGTGCTTGCCCTCGGCATAGCGAAAAGCCAGCCGGTCACAGCTCCAGCCGGTAAAGGCGCGCGCCGATTCCTTGATGTCGTCTTCCGTGTATTGCCCCTGCCCCAGCGTGAACAGCTCCATCAACTCCCGCGCCCAGTTTTCGTTGGGCTGCTCCACCGTGCTCTTCTTGTTGTCTAGGTATTCCAGCATCGCGGGGGACTGCCCCACGCAGGTGGTCAGGGTCTTGAAATTTCCCACGGCGTTGCGCCGAAAGATCTCGTACAGCTGGTGATTCTGGTAAGACGACTTCACCTTCTGCGCCGACGTAGCAAAATGCCCATGCCAGAACAGCGTCAGCTTTTCTTCCAGCGGATTCGGCGTGGAGTACATGCGCCCCAGCCACCACGCTTGAAGCGCCGTGATCGCCTCGCGCTCCTCGCGCTGGCGTTCCTGGTAGAGCAGCTGCAGCGCGGCAGAATCCGCATCGGGGTGCATCTTCTTGATGTCGCCCCGCGCCAGCGGCGACAAGATGAACCCGGGTCGCTCCGGGTGCGCACCGGAATCATAATCCAACAGGCTGGCCACTGCCTGCTCTGGGCTCAACGCCGCCAGCGCAGCCACCCGCCCCGCCGGAATACCAAAGCCCGCCCGGTTCAACAAATGGCGCGCCGCGCGCGCATTCCAAACTTCCGCCGATATCGGGCTAAGCGTACTCACTGGATGCCACTCCCATGCCGTAGCCCCAACGGGCCAACCATGCACTTAAACACCGGGGCGGCGAAAAGGTTCCGGCAGTAGTGGAGAAGTCACCCGCCGTTCGCGGCTTTCAGGGCGCGGGCCACTTCGCGTTTGCCATCGCGTTCCTTGATGGATTCGCGCTTGTCGTAGTCGTGCTTGCCCCGGCAGAGGCCAATCTGCACCTTCACCAGCCCGTCGCTGAAATACACCTTCAGCGGCACCAGGGTGAGGCCCTTCTCGGCCACGCGCTGGTGCAGCTTCAGTATCTGCTGTTTATGCATCAACAGCTTGCGGCGGCGTTCCGGGGCATGGTTGTTGATGTTGCCCATCGCGTAGTGGGCAATGTGCGCACCCACCAGCCACAGCTCGCCGTCCTTCACGTCCGCATACGAATCCTTGAAGCTGATGCTGGATTGGTCGCGCAGCGATTTCACCTCAGTGCCTTGCA
>JBIKMR010000079.1:0-15522 GCA_044359155.1 Candidatus Hydrogenedentales bacterium
AGCGTCTGCCGCATAGAGCGACACCAGCGCGTGCCAGTGGTCGGGCGTGGCGATAATCACGGCGTCCACGTCCTTGTTGTCAATCACTTCGCGGAAGTCGTGGTGGGTGGTGAGTTCCTTGAACTTCTGCCCGGCCATCTGCTCGGCGCGTTGCAGGTTCTTCCACCACAAGTCGCAGAGGGCGATGGGGCGCATGTCGTCGCGCTTGAGCACAAAGCCCAGGTTGCTGCGGCCCATGCCACCAATGCCCACGTGGGCCGTGTATATCTTGTCGTTCGCCCCCAAAATCTCGGGCGGCAGGACGGACTTCTTGTACTCGTATTGCTCTGGCGTGGCTTGGGCGAACACCTGCCCGGCCATGCTCGCCGCGCCTGCGGCCACGCCCGCCTTGATGAATGCCCGCCGCGATACCGGCTTGCCCGCCGCGCCCGCGTTGTCCTTCTTCGACATGATGCGTCCTCCCAATCGGAACGTAATAAAGTGCCCGGGCCCAACTGCCGGGCTGGGTATCCTAACGCCGCACTAATGGCAATGCAACGGGCCGCCCCGAGATATCGCGGGGACGTTTCCATGGGTTATGATGCGGGCCGTTGTTTTGGACCTGAGCGGAGAGGGTTACACATGCGGCGATGGTTGGCGCTTTGGATATCGGTATTGATGCTGGCGTTGTCGGCGGGCACGCAGGAGCCGGACCCGGCAGACGCCCTGCTGGGCGAATGGACCACCGAGAAAGAGGAGAGCATCTTCGTCTTCTATAAGGAAGGCGGCCTCTATCATGCGCGCGTGGACTGGATGCGGCAGCCGGTGTACCCGGCGGGCGACCCCGAAGCGGGCAAGCCCATGCGCGACCGGGAGAACCCGGAAGAGTCCATGCACAAGGTGCCCTTGCAGGACTATGTGTTCCTGAAGAACTTCCGCTTCAAGGAGAAGAAGTGGGTGGGAGGCACCATCTATGATCCCACCGAGGGCGACACCTACAAGTGCCAACTGCACATTGATGACGGGGAGCTGAAAGTGCGCGGTTACATTGGCGTGCCGCTGTTGGGGCGCACGGTCACGTGGAAGCGTCCCTCGCCCGAGCTGAAGAAGCTGGCGGCAGAGACACCGCCGCAGCGCCCCGTGATCATCCCATGAGCGCCACGCTCCGAAAGACCGTTGGCGCGGCCTCCGATTGCGAGGTGCGTTGGGATGTGTTGTCCCGGCAGCTTTACGCCACGGACGCATCCATCTACCAGGTGCAGCCGCTGGGCGTGGCCCTGCCCAAGTCTGCCGAAGAAACCGCCGGGCTTATGGCCGTGCTCAATGCCGAGGGGGTCAGCATGATTCCGCGCGGCGCAGGCACGGGTTTGGCGGGCGGCGCGCTGGGGCGCGGCATGGTGCTGGACATGGCCCGCTACAACCGGGGCATCACCGAGCTGAACACCGACGCGCTGACCGTGCGCGTGGGCGCGGGCGTGGTGCTCGATCAACTCAACGCCTACCTCGCGCCGCACGGCCTGATGTTTGCGCCCGACGTGGCCACCAGTTCCCGCGCCACGCTGGGCGGCATGATCAACAACAACTCTTCCGGCGCGCGCGCGCCTCGCTTTGGGGCGACCATCGACCACGTGCGCTCGGTGCGCATGGCGCTGGCCGATGGCCGCATTGTGGACCTGGGCATCGACGCGCCGGGGCTCAACGGTCGCAACCGCGCGATTGCTGGCTGGATACACGAGCAGGACGAGCTGGTGCGCACGCGGCTGCACGCGGGCATCGTAAAGCGGTGGCCGGGCTACGCGGTGGATCGCTTCCTGCGCAACGGCGGCAACCTGGCCTCGCTGGTGGGGGGGGCCGAGGGGACGCTGGGCGCGCTGTGGTCCGCCGAGTTGCAGCTCACCGCCCTGCCCAAGCGCAAGGCCATCGGGCTGATCTTCTTTGATTCCGTGGTCGAGGCGATGGAAGCCACGGTCGAGTTGCTCGACCTTGTGCCCGATGCCATCGAGCATATCGACGACGTGCTGTTCAACGAGACGCGCGGGCAGATTCAATTCCAGCCCGCGCGCGATTTCCTCGAGCTGGACGACAGGCCCTGCAAGTCCATCCTTATGGTCGAGTTTACCGACGACATTGAGGACCGCATGGCGCTGTTGATGGCGAAGCCCATCGGCACGCGCAAGAAGGCGTGCATGGACAAGGCAGACCAAGCCCACGTACTCGAGCTGCGCAAGTCTGGCTTGTCTTTGTTGACCAGCCGCAAGGGCGACGCAAAACCTACGGCAGGCATCGAGGACGTGGCCGTGCCCCCGGCGCAGTTGCCCGACTATGTGCGCGGCCTGCTCTCCCTGATGAAGCCCATGGGGTTGGAGGCGTCGTTCTATGGCCACGCTGCCAGCGGCCTGCTGCATGTGCGCCCGATTGTGGATATGCACGACGCGGCGGACATCAAGAAGTTTCGGCAACTGGCCGAGGGCGTAAGCGCGCTCACGCTCCAGTTCAAGGGGTCGCTTGCGGCGGAACACGGCGTGGGCATGGCCCGCACCGAGTTCATGGGCGAACACCTTGGTCCCGAATTGCTCGACCTTATGGCGCGCATCAAGCGCGAGTTTGATCCTAAGTCGCTCATGAATCCCGGCAAGATTTTTCCCGGCGGCGACATCGCCATCGACCGCGACCTGCGCCAAGGGGCGGGCAGTAAGATGCCCGATAGCCAGCTGCCTTTCGAGGTGCGCCTGAAATATGTGGCCAAGGACGAGAGCTTCGTGGGGCACATCGAGCAATGCAATGGCTGCGGCGGATGCCGCAAAGCGACGCCCACCATGTGCCCCACCTTTGTTGCCACCGGCGAAGACATCATGTCCACCCGTGGTCGGGCGAATGCCATCCGCGCCACCATCGAGGGACGGCTGAACAACGCTACCAACCGGCTGGCTGCGCCCGAGCTGGACGAGGCGCTGAAGTACTGCCTGTCCTGCAAGGCCTGCAAGCGCGAATGCCCGTCGAACGTGGACATGGCGCTGCTGAAGGCGGAGTTGCTGCACGCGCGCAACAAGGCCGAGGGCGTGCCCTTTGGCAGCCGGGTGATCTCGCGGCCCGACCTGCTTGGCGCGGCGGCGGCCATCGCCCCTGCCTTGGTCAATTACACGCTGACCCTGCCCGCCCTGCGCGGGATTATGGAAGACCTCACCGGCTTATCGGCCCAGCGCGCCTTGCCGCCGTATGCACCCCAGCGCTTCGACACATGGTTTGCGCGCCGTGCCCCAGAGTCGCGCCCCGCCGAGCGCGGTAGCCTGCTGCTGTGGGACGACTGCTTCTGCCGCCACCACGAGCCCGGCATCGGCAAGGCGGCGGTGCGCGTGCTCGAATCCGCCCACTTCGGCGCGCAGTTACCCGAGGGCCACGCCTGCTGCGGCAGGCCCGCGTTCAGCACGGGCCAACTGGACGTGGCCGCAGGCATGGCCGAGCACAACATCGCCCTGCTATCCGGCGGCAGCGAGCCCATCGTGTTTCTCGAACCCAGCTGCTACTCGATGTTTGCGCAGGACTACCTTGAGCTTGGCATCCCCGGCGCGGCGGCACTCGCCAAGCGGGCTGTGCTGTTTGAAGACCTGCTGGCCAAGACCCTGCGTGCCGAGCCTGATGCGCTCGCCTTCCGGGAATCCCCGCGCAGCACCGGCATCCACGTGCATTGCCACGCCAAGGCGCTTACCAACGCCAGCACATCGGCAACCTTGGCGCGCGCGATACCCGGTAACGAAGTGACGCTGCTCGCCTCCGGCTGCTGCGGCATGGCGGGCGGCTTTGGCATGATGAAGGAAACCTACGACCTTTCGCTAAAGGTGGCCCAGCCGCTGCTCGACATGGTGGAAGCCCTGCCGCAAGACGCGCGGGTGGTGGCATCCGGCACCAGTTGCCGACACCAGCTCGATGCGCTGTCCCACCGCGAACCCATACACATGGCGCAGTTGCTGGCGGAAGCGCTGGCCTAAAGAACAAGGTGACTGAATCATGCGACGCCTGCTCATCGCCCTTGCCATCGCCGTTGCCATTCCTGCGGCGCTGTTCACTTTCCTCTACGTGAACACCTTCTTCAACGACTATACGGGCGTGCCCACGGATTTCAGCCCCAGCGCCGCACTGAAGGAAAAGCCCGCCGCGTGGACCGAGCCCACCACCATCAAGGTGGTCACCTTCAACATTCAGGATTTGCTGGTGGTGGCAAAGGACCATGAAGACCGAATGCGCGCAGTTGCCGCCAAGCTGTCTAGCCTGGACCCCGACATCGTGGGCTTTCAGGAAGCCTTTATCGAAGACCACCGCGCCCTGCTGATTCAGGAACTCGAGAAGCGCACCCGCCTGCGCCACTTCCAGTATTACCCCAGCGGCACCATGGGCAGCGGCGTGCTCACTGCCAGCGCCTTCCCAATAAAGGAGAACTGGTTCCACCGCTACGAGGCCTCCAACCCCTGGTGGAAAGTGTGGGAGGGAGACTACTGGGCGGGCAAGGGCGTAGGGCTGGCGCGCATTGAGCTACCCAACGGCGCTCTGCTCGACTTCTTCAACACCCACGCCCAGGCCAGCTATGGCGTGCCTGCCAATGTGACCGTGCGCGAGAGCCAGATGGCGGGGCTGGGCAAGTTTGTGGCCGAGGCCAGCACCGGTACCGTGCCCGCCATCGTAGTGGGAGACCTGAACAGCCGCATTGGCAGCGATGCCTACAACAACGCGATAACCGGCGGCAACCTGGTGCGGACCATGGCCATAGACTCGAGTATCGACCACATCCTCACCGTGAACAACCCGGCATACCAAGTCGAGATCCTAGGGACCATCGAGATTCAGGAGCACGTCACCTCAAACGGCAAGCAGTTTTACCTGAGCGACCACAACGGCTATCAGTCTGAACTGAAGATATCCCCCGCAGCCAAATAGCCGGGGCCTTGCCCGTGGCCGGGCTTTACTGCCCGGCCCCAATCAGGTACATTCATGGCCGTGAGTGAACTGGGGAAGACGGTATGGACGGGTTCTCACACGAGCTGTTGCTCGATCATCTGCAGGACGGCGTGTGCTTTATAGACCAGCACGGCGATGTCGTCTACTGGAACCACGGGGCCGAGCGCATCACGGGGTTTCCCAAGGAAGGCATCCTGCATCGCCCGGCTGCGGGGGGGCCGCTGCGCCACCTCAACGCCGAGGGCGAAGCCCTGTTCGATGACGACCCCTTCAACCAGTGCCTGAAGGCCGATGCCTCCTTCGAGGCCGATGCCTACGTGCGCCAGCAGGGCGGCGAGCTGGTGCCCGTGCTAGCGCGCATCAGCCCCATACGCGATTCACGCGGCGAGACCATCGGCGTGCTCGAGGTGTTCAGCGACAACCGCACCAAGGTGCAGGACCGCAACCGCATTGTCGAGCTGGAAGAGATCGCGCTGCTGTGCCCGCTCACCGAGGTGGGCAACCGCCGCTACGCTGAGATGGCGCTGGCAAGCGCCATGGAAGAACTCACCCGCTACGGCTGGCGCTTCGCCTTACTCTTTGTGGACCTCGACCACTTCAAGCAGGTGAACGATGTCTATGGCCACAAGGTGGGAGACGACATCCTGCGCATGTCGGCACAGGCGCTGCGCAGCGCCCTGCGCTCTTTCGATTTTGTGGGGCGCTGGGGTGGCGAAGAGTTTGTCGTCATCCTGCCCAACATGACCGAGGAACTGCTGCTGCTGGTGGGAGAACGCTGCCGCCGCGTCATCGAGGAATCGGTCTACCAGACCGAGGGCCGCCGCGTGCAGGTTACCGCGTCCATCGGCTGCACCATGGCCCGAGACGACGACACCCTCGACTCCGCCATCGAGCGCGGCGACCGCCTGATGTACGAAAGCAAACAGGCAGGCCGCAACCGCTGCACCTTCGAGGAGTAGCCCACACTGCCCCTCCGTTCGGGTCGGGCTGCGGCCCGCTCGCGATGCGCTTAACACACGCGGCCTATGTCTGCTACTATTCCCCTCTTCTTTATCAACCCACCCCAAGGAGGCAATTCCATGTCTACCCCATCTGAAACCACGCCCACCACTGCGGAAACGTATGAGTTCCAGACAGAGGCGCGGCAACTGCTGGACCTGATGGTCCATGCCATTTACTCGAACAAGGACATCTTCCTGCGCGAGCTGATATCCAATGCTTCGGACGCGCTGGACAAGCGGCGCTTTGAAGCGATTGCCCAGCCGGAGTTGTTGGGCGAGGGCACGGAGCTTCAGGTGCGCATCGAGCCGGACACGGAAGCGCACACGCTGACGGTGTGGGACAACGGCATTGGCATGAGCCGTGAAGAATTGATCGACGTGATCGGCACGATTGCGAAATCGGGCACAAAGGAATTCACCAAGCGCCTGCGCGATGCGCAGGGTGGGGAAGTGTCCGCCGATCTGATTGGACAGTTCGGCGTGGGCTTTTACAGCGTGTTCATGGTGGCGGACCATGTGACGCTAGTGACGCGGCGCGCGGGCGAGGAATCGGCGACGCGCTGGGAAAGCTCGGGCGATGGCAAGTACACGCTGGAGGCGTGGGAACGTGACGAGCCCGGCACCACGATTACGCTGCACCTGAAAGCCACAGACGAGGAAGACGGGCTGGCAGACTACACGGACGAGTGGAAGCTGCGCGGCATCGTGAAGCAGTACTCGGACTTTGTGGCCTACCCCATTCGCATGGACGCCACCCGCGCCTTCGAGGAGGGCAAGGAAGAAACCCACGCGGAAACGCTGAACTCGATGAAGGCCATCTGGCTGCGCGACAAGGGCGAGGTGACGGAGGAGGAGTACGCAGAATTCTATAAGCACGTGTCGCACGACTGGCAGGAACCGCTGGCGCGGATCGCCGCGAAGATTGAAGGCACGCTGGAATACCGGCTGTTGCTGTTCATCCCCAGCGCGCCGCCCTTTGATCTCTACATGCGCGACAATCGCAAGCACGGCGTGCAGTTGTACGTGCGGCGCGTGTTCATCATGGACGATTGCAGCGCGCTGCTGCCCGAATACCTGCGCTTCGTGCGCGGCGTGGTGGATTCGGAAGACTTGTCGCTCAACATCTCCCGCGAAATCCTTCAGCAAGACCGCCAGATCGAGCGGATGCGCAAGGGCATCGTGGGCAAGGTGCTTGGCTATCTGAAGGAGATGAAGGACAAGGAGCCAGAGAAGTACCTGACATTCTGGAAGCAGTTCGGGCGGGTGTTGAAGGAGGGGCTGTATCACGACTACGAGAACCGCGAGGCGCTGCTTGAGTTGTGCCTGTTCCAGGGGACGATGGACGAGGAAGAGCTGACGACGCTGCAGGGCTACGTGGATCGGATGAAGGACGGGCAGGAAGCCATCTACTTCATGACGGGCGCAAGCCGGAAGAAGATTGAGCAGAGCCCACACATCGAGGCCTTCCTTGAGAAGAGCTACGAAGTGCTGTTGCTGGAAGACCCGGTGGACGAGGTGTGGACCGAGTCGGTGCATGAGTACAAGGGCAAGCGCTTGCAGTCGGCGGGCAAGGGCGCGGTAGACCTGGGCACTGACGAGGAAAAGCAGCAGGCGGAAGAAGCGCGGAAGGAGAAGACGGAATCCTTTGGCTCGGTGATGGAATGCCTGAAGAAGCACCTGGGCGAGCACGTGAAGGAAGTGCGGTTGTCCAGCCGACTGACCAGTTCCGCCGCGTGCCTCGTCACCGATTCGGGAGACGTGAGCCCGCAGCTGGAAATGCTGATGCGTGCCGCCGGGCAGGACATGCCGTCGGTGAAGCGTATCCTCGAGCTCAACCCGCAGCACGAAATCCTGGGCAAGCTGGGCGCGCGCTTTGAGGCCAACCCGGAAGACCCGGCGCTGGCGGAATACGCGCAGTTGCTCTATGGCCAGAGCGTGCTGGCGGAGGGCGGGCAGCTTCCCGACCCCGGCGCGTTCAGCAAGCTGGTGGCGAACCTCATGACGCGGGCGATGTAGGGGGATGGAGGGTATTGTGCGTGCCGTGCTCCTCGAAGACGCACCTGCGATCTGCGCCATCTACAATCACTACATCGCGCACACGACGATAACGTTTGAGGAGACGACGCTGGAGCCGGAGGAGATGGGGCGGCGAATTGAGGAAGTGACCGAGACGTACCCGTGGTTTGTTTACGAAGAGGACGGCAAGGTGCTTGGCTATGCCTATGCCCACGCCTACCACTCTCGGTCCGCGTTTCGGCAGACGGTGGAGAACGCGGTCTATCTTCATCGCGAAGCGACGGGCAAAGGAATCGGCAGGGCGCTGTATGGCGCGTTGCTCGAAACGTTGGACGCGCAGGGTTACCACGTGGTCATTGGGGCGATAGCCCTGCCGAACGACGCCAGCGTGCGCCTGCACGAGGCATACGGGTTCGTGAAGGCGGGCCACCTGCATGAGGTGGGCTACAAGTTAGGGCAGTGGGTCGACGTGGGATACTGGGAGCGGAGGAAGGCGTAGCCTTCCTGCTACGCCCAGTCGGGCACCTTATACCATTTGCCACCCTTGATGGCGGACTTGTGGGCGAGGATGCCTGCGACGGTCATGTTGAGGGCAAGGCCCACGTCGATCAGGGTGTCGCGATCTTCGAGTATGGCGGTGATGAATTCATTGCAGAGGTAGCCGTGCGAGCCACCGTGGCCGCCTGCGTCCATGCCGGGGGGCAGGGGTGGTTTCTTGAGGGTGGCGGGGTCGATGTGCTCGACGCCGTCAAAGTGCAGCCCCTGCATGGAACCACGCTGCCCGCGAATGCGGCCCATTTCGCCGGGGTAGCCGGGCGTGTCCCAACTTACCACCATGCGTGCCATGCCGCCGTCGCTGGTTTTCATCTGCGCCACCTCGGTGCCGAAGGGGTTACCGTACGGGTTGTTCTTGGGTTGCAGGTGTTCGAGCACGCTGGGCATACCCACGCAGGAAACCTCGGTGAAGCGCCCGCCGGTGATGCAGGAGTAGTAGGCGTTTGAATGGGTGGGATACCACTGCGGCGGCAGGCCCACGCGCCAGCCCTTGTACGAATCAATAGGCTGTTCCATGTAGTGGTAATACTCGCCCTCGGCGTACACCAGCTTGCCAAACGCGCCCGCGTTGTAGAGCTTGCGCATGGCGTAGGTCTCGTCGTGAAAGGCGGAGGTCTCGAACATCATGTATTTCAGGCCGGATTTTTTCACGGCGCGGTACAGGGCGTCAGCCTCGTCGAGCGAACCATACACCGCAGGCACGGCGGTGGCGGCGTGCTTGCCGTGTTCCAGCGCGGCGATGCAATGGCGCGCGTGGCTGGGGGCGTCGGTGGCAACAAACACCGCCTCGATGTCTGGGTCTTTCACCATTTCCTCCAGCGAAGGATAGGTCTTTGTGCAACGGCAAATGCGGGCAAGCTCCGCGCAGCGGTCGGGGAAGAGATCACTAACGGCGACAATCTCGACGTTGGGGTGATCCTGAAACCCGAAGGCCGCGCCGAATTTGCACACGCCGTAACCCGCGATGCCCACGCGAATCTTGCGGTCGCTTATGGGCTGCCAAGTGGTGGCAGCGTCGGTGTTGCTGGCGGTGTCGTCGAAGCCTTGAATCACTTCCGCGCTTGCGCCGGTGGCCGCGAAGAGGAGTCCCCCGGCGCTTCCCTGCATGAAAGCGCGGCGCGAGAAGATTGGGTTCATGGTGCTGCCTCCTGCCTTGGTTTGCAGTGTAGCCTCACCGGCACATGAATGTCTTATTCAGCGCGCTCGGCAAAGAGCACGGCTAGGCGCGGCAACAGGCATTCTCGGGCGATGGGTTTGACCAGCAGGTCGCGCGCGCCGCGTGCCCTGCACATGCGCACGGTCTCGCGGTCCGCGTGGGACGTGGTGACGATGATGGGCACATCCGCTGGCTTCAGGTTCTTGCGCAGCATCTCGACCACGGCAGGCCCACTCACGCCCTCCATGTAGAGATCGGTGAGCACCACGTCGAACTTTTCCTGCGAATGGAACTGGCAGGCGTCGTCCACGTTGTGGGCGGCCTGCACCTGCAAGCCCGCCAGCGCGAGCATCTCGCACATGGTGTTCGACGACATGAGGTCGTCTTCAACCACAAGCACGCGCCGCCCCCGCAGCAGTTCGAGCGAGACGCGGGCGGGGGGCGTTTCTTCCCCGGCTTGCACGATGGCGTGCTCGCCTGCCTCCGGCAGGGTGAACCAGAAAATGCTGCCTGTCTCGGGGGCCGCGTCTACCCCCATTTCGCCCTTGTGCAATTGCACCAGCCTGCGGCTCAAGGCCAGCCCCAACCCCTTGCCACCCAGGGAGAGGTCGCGCAGGCGATCCACCTGGTAGTAATCCGTGAACAGCTTTGCGCGGGCTTCTGGGGGAATGCCCATGCCGGAGTCCTGGACACAGAAGCGCACGAAGCCATCGGCCCCCTGCTCTGCGTAGGCCTCGATGCTGCCGCCTTCGGGCGTGTACTTCACGGCGTTGGCGATCAGGTTGATCACCACCTGTCGGCACTTGCGCAGGTCGCCCTGGATCTGTGGCAGCCCGGGCGCAATGCGCACCGAGGTCTTCAACTGCTTGCGCAGGAACTGGCTGTCCATCATCGTCAAGATGGGCTGCAGTACTTCGACCGCGTCGAAGACGCTCTTGTCCAGGGCGAAGGCATCGGCGTCTATTTGCGTAATGTCGAGCACGTCATTCACGAGGCTCAACAAGTGCTCGCCGCTTTGCGCAATGCGCGATATAAACTTAGGGAGTTCAGCTACCGCTTCTTCCGGGCTGAGCATCTGCATGAGCTCGGCGGTGCCGAGGATAACCTGGAGCGGGGTGCGCAGTTCGTGGCTGACGCAGGCAAGGAAATGGTTCTTGGCGGAGACGGCCTGGTCCGCGCGCAGCTTGGCTTCGAGGTATTCGCGCTGCACCGCGCGCAGGCGCACATGGGTGCGCACGCGGGCCAACACTTCTTCGGGCTCGATGGGCTTGGGCACGTAGTCCACGCCGCCCACCTCGAAGCCCTTCACCTTGTCCAGCGTGGCGTCGAGCGAGCTGATGAAGATTACGGGCACATCGGCAAAACCGGTCAAAAGCTTTAGGCGTTCACACACTTCATACCCGTCCAACCCGGGCATAACAATATCGAGCAAAACACAGTCGATACCTGCTGTGCGCCCGGCGATTTCAAGCGCCGCCTCGCCACTCTCCGCCTTGATTACACGGTAATCCTGCTTGAGTACCTCCTCAAGCATGTCAAGGTTCACCGATGCGTCGTCCACAGCAAGCACTAAAGGCTTGTCCGCCATCGCAAAGTACTCCCAGTCTGTGGTCACCCTGAGTCTTTCTCTAGATTCGCAGTATGACACAAACTTAGGCAAGAACCAATTTGTCTCCAAAAACTATGCGTCGGGCAGGAAAAGATCCCTGCCCGACGCATAACGGTTTGGTCACTCTGGATGAAAATGCGTGCAGCTATCGACGCGAACGGCGATTCCAGGTTGCCAAGCTGACGGCTACCACAGCGATGCTGAACGCAAATACCAAGCTCCCATCATTCAACGCGCTATCCATGACGATTATCTCCTATCCATCGCGACCGGCAGCGATGGGACATTTCCACTATTAGCAGTTGTTGTGCCAATGCCCTAAGTATCGTTATTATTCATACTTACATGAATTCGGGTATTCGTAATTTTCTCCAGTTTCCAAGACTATGGACAAGCGAATTCTAATTTGCTAGACTATGAACTGGTAGGATGTCTGCGTACTGACAGGGGGTATCGTGTCAGAGCTGGACGAAAGCATTGGAAGTGGCCACCGGCTGATCCGCGAATTGGGGCGGGGCGGGATGGGCGTGGTTTACGAAGCGTGGGATGAGCAGCTTGAGCGGCGTGTGGCGGTCAAGATGTTGCATCCCTATTTGTTTGCAGACAAGGTTGTGGGGGAGCGGTTGCTGCGGGAGGCCCGGCTGGCCGCGCGCATTGAGCACCCGAACGTGGTGCGGGTGTATGGCGTTGAGGTGGTGGATGGGCGCCTGGCGATCCAGATGCAATTCATCGATGGGGAAGCACTGCACGGTGTTCTGGCGGCGGGTCCGCTGCCGGGTCCGCAAGCGGCAGACCTGTTGGGGCAGACGCTGGAGGCGCTTGCCGCCTGCCATACCCAAGGCGTGATTCATTGCGATCTGAAGCCTGGCAACTTGCTGGTCTCGATCGAGGGGCGGGTTTATCTTTCTGACTTTGGCATTGCCAAGGCTTTGTCCGTGGCGGAGCCTGCCCAGTCCCTGACTCCGGCAGCCTCGGGGCCGCTATGGGGCACCCCGCAATACACGCCCCCCGAGGCATGGGAAGGCGAGGTGCCCAGCGCGCAGTGGGATCTCTATGCGGCAGGCGTGATCATCTACGAGGCCTTGGCTGGACACGTGCCGTTTCAAGGGCTCACCCCGCTGGCCATCATGCTCGAGAAGCACGCCCACCGGCTTGAGCCGATTCGGCGTATTCGCCCGGACTTGTCACCCGAATTTTCCACGCTGGTGGATCGGCTGGTATCGCCCGACATGCACCAGCGCCCCGTGAGTGCGCGCGACGCGCTTATCGATTTGCGTGACACCCCAGAATACAACCAGCGCGACAGCAACACGGCGCCAATCCAATGCCTGCCCAAGCCTGTGAGCGCAAGCATATCCACGAAGATGCTTCCCAACACGGGCAGCGCGCCGAGCGTGCCCAGCGTCGAGATGAGCCCGCGCCGCACGCCGCAATGGCAATGGTGGCTGTTGGGTGCGCTGATGGTGATGTTGGGCGCGGTGGGCGGTTGGGCGGCCGGGTGGTGGGGGGCTTCACGCGGGGATGTCCTGCCGATCGAGCCGACCCGTACTACGGATGTACTGTCGTTGACGGTGTCCGGCAACCGGGTGTTTTTCAGCTACGACGATGGCGAGCATGGACGGGAGCTTTGGACCACCCACAACGATGGCGATCCCTGGATGGTGGGAGACCTGAACCCCGGCGCCGCATCCAGCGACCCGAAGCACCTGTTTTCACGCGGCCCGAGCGAACTGCTGTTTGCCGCGTCGACTAATGAAACGGGCAGTGAACTCTGGCACTGCGCGACGGGATATGTTGAGGCACCCACCAAGTTGATACGCGACATCATACCGGGCCCGATGGGCAGCGACCCGCAGCCCTTGGCAACCCATGACGTGTTGGCGTTGATGTATGCAACCACGCTTGACACGGGGCGTGAACTTTGGGCCACCAACGGACGGGAAGGGCAGACAGCGTTGGTGCGGGACTTGACTCCCGGCCCCGGATTCTCACAACCGATGAGCCCTACGTTTCATGACGCGGGAGACCATGTTTACCTGATTGCCTTCACGCAGGAAGGGAACGGCATGACCCTGCTGCGATACGATTTCGCGACAAACTCGGTCAAGATGATATCCCCGGTGGATAACTACTCGATGCAGGAGGTGAAGGGAAAGCTTTTCTTCGACAGCCGCAAAGACGACACGGGCCGCGAGCTTTGGATGCATGACCCTGCAACGGGCGAGACAGCGCTGTTCCTCGACATCGTTCCCGGTGTAGGTTCTTCTAATCCGGGGGGATTCTTTGGCTGGAAAGACCGCCTCTATTTTCAGGCCACCACGGAAAACTCAGGATCGGAACTCTGGGTTTCCGACGGCACCCCTGTCGGCACGCACCTACTGATGGAAATAAACAGTCAAGGCAGCGGCAGTGATCCCTTCGGGTTTATAGACGCAGGCGATTCCTTCTTTTTCAAGGCCACCTCTGAAGCCCACGGCATGGAACTTTACAAGGGATCCGAGGGCGGTATCGCGCTTGTTGCAGACCTGTTTCCGGGCCCGAATTCATCGGTCCCCTACAATTTTTCCGTGACCGAGAATATGTTCTTCTTCTCGGCGGACGATGGTGCCCACGGCGAGGAACTTTGGATGCTCGACATGCAGGTAGATGGCGGCAAGCCCAAACTTGTGGCGGACCTTGTTCCGGGGCCGGGGCACGCGGGGCCGCATGATAGCAGGTGGGTTGCGCCCGGGCTGGGTTACTTCGTGGTGACCTCCCCCGACAACATACAGAAACTGTATCGCATCCAAAGGAAGGATGCGGGATGGAAAGTAGAAGCGCTGCGGTTGCCCGTTGCGCGGGGGGAGACGAAGCCGTGATCAGCGCACAACAAGAAATAAACCCACAACCCGCCACACAGACCTGGTGCCTGCGCTTGGTGGACGGGAACATGGCATGGAGCAACTGGCCTCTGTCCGAGACGCCGCTGGTAATCGGGCGAGGATTGGGCTGCCGGATGCGCATCGAGGACAACCGCGTGTCGCGCATCCAGTGCGAAGTGCGACTCGTGGGAGGAGTGCCTCGCCTGCGTAACCGAAGCGAGAGCAGCGCCACCCACGTGAATGGCACGGTGTGCGACGAGACCGAGCTTCGGCTCGGCGACCTGGTCGAGTTCGCCGATGTAAGGCTGATCGTGGATTTCCTTCCGATGCAGCCCGAGCCGGTGAACCATGCGCCCACTACGCGCGCCTTCGTGGACACACCCTATAAACTTGACCTTGCCGATGCGTCGGTCACTTCGTCGCATCCCAACTTCACCAGCGACCTGCTGTCGCTGTTTCACTTCTCGCGCAAGCTGTCGCAGGCGGATTCGCTCGACGCAGTGGTGCATGAAATCCGCACGCACCTTGCGCAGCGCCTGCACCCGGATGCGCGATGGCTGGCATGGCGCGTGCGCACGGATGGCGACATTACCCTGTACCCGGCGGCCACGCCCGACGAAACAGCGGCAGCGCCGCTGGACGCGCTGCGCCAGGCGTGTATTGAGCAGCGCGGGGTGATAGGCACGAACGCCCAGGGAACCTTTGCCGCCGCGCCCTTGGTGCATGGGGGCGAAGTGTTTGGCGCCTTGTGCGTCGAGCGGCATTCCCCCCGCGACCTGAGCGATAAGCACCTGCAGTACCTGTTGGCGGTGGCCGAATGCGCGGCCCCGCACATTCGCGCGGCGGAACGGCAAGAGCAGTTTCACCGAGACGGTGCGAAGCAGGCTTGCTCACCCGACGCGCAGGCGCGGATGTTGGGAAGCAGTGCAGCGATCCACATTCTGCGTGAGTCCATTCGCCAAGCCGCGCGCGCGCGAGTGAATGTGCTGCTGCTGGGCGAAACGGGAACCGGCAAGGAGCTGGCCGCGCGGATGATCCACGACTTGAGTGGGCGCGCAGCCGGGCCGTATGTGGTGGTGAACTGCGCGGCGATACCAGCGGAACTTTTCGAGAGCGAGATGTTCGGGCACGAGCGAGGCTCATTCACCGGCGCACTTCAGCGGCACAAGGGCCTCTTCGAGCAGGCGCACGGCGGCACCTTGTTTTTAGACGAGGTGGCTGACCTGAGCCTGCCCAATCAGGCGCGGGTGTTGCGTGCCGTGGACAGCGGCGCGATACGGCGCGTGGGCGCGGAGCAGGACTTGAGCGTGGACGTGCGCGTGGTGGCGGCGACCAACAAGAGCCTGCCCGACGTGACCAGCGCATATTTCCGCATGGACCTGTTTCACCGCTTGG
>JBIKMR010000324.1:0-4479 GCA_044359155.1 Candidatus Hydrogenedentales bacterium
AACATCCAGTTGGGCGTATGGAAACATTGGTGCTTGGGACTATTTTATTGACCCAACTGATACAGGTTCTCCCTCCACCCAGCGCAGGCTAAACAACCCAATAGGCCTTGCAGGTTCACCCTTAACCTCGCCTGTAGGTTGGTTCAATGGAAGCAATATCAATTTATTAGACAATGGCCAAACGGTCCTGAGCCGCAGTCCGGTGGGCGCATTCGACATGAGCGGCAATCTGTGCGAATGGTGCCACGATTGGTACGATCCACTCTATTATCAGAAAAGTTTATCCGGTAATCCTCTGGGCCCCAGTGAAGGCGAGGAACGTGTGCTGCGAGGTGGAAGCTACAGTTCTGGCCCACGTTCGACGCGTGGAGCTTACCGAGACTCATGCCCGCCTGAAAGGCTGATTAGCGTCAATGGCTTCCGACTGGCCCGTACTCCGTAACCTGTGCCTGATGTCGAGTGCCAGCCCGAGAGACCAAGCCGCTAGAACAAAGTTCATAACTTTTCTGGTTGGTCGCCATGCTTAGAATTACGCAAACGCCATTGGTTTCTTGGAGTGTCTCCCCCTCGTCGCGCTGCCATCCCATGACGGGGTTGGCTTCACGCTGACGCAAGCGCAACTTGTCTTGGCAAAGATTTCATGATGCGCTTTTGCTCTTACACGATACATGCACGACTTCTTTCTCTTAGCGCAGAGTAAGCAGGTAGGGTTGGAGGAGGTATAACCCTAGAGCCAGTTATGTGGACCGAGCTCGTCTTTCCGACGCCGCCGCCAGCCCCGCGGCTTGTGACTCCCGGCGAAGTGTGGCATTCTGTTACAAACGCGCTAGGGCAGTGCGTGTTGGTTTGGCAGAGGGTTTGGTCCTAGGCAGGGAATTTGCACACGTGAAGATTTGGCAGGCAATAGCAGCGACTGGCTTGGCATTAACGTGGACCACGTCCACGTTTGCTGCCCCCGTAAGCTTTATCAATGAAGTCCACCCCATCCTGGCTGAGCACTGCTTCAAGTGCCACGCGGGCGATGCGCGCAAGGGCGGGCTGAAGATGGACACACGCGACGGCGTGACCGCTGGCGGCGAGAACGGCCCCGCGGTGGCGCTGGGCGATCATCTCAATAGTCTGCTGATCAAGCGGGTGACGGCAGAGAGCGACGACGACCGGATGCCGCCCAAGGGCCGCCGCCTTACCCCAGAGGAAGTGGCCGTGCTGGCCGCATGGATAGACGCGGGCCTGCCGTGGGAAGAGGTGGAAGCCAAGCCCACCGGATACCAGGCGCCGCTCAACCTCACGCCCGTGCCCCCCGCGCCCGAGGGCGTCAACCTGATTGACCACCACATCGACGCCTACATGGCGAGGCAGGGCCTGCCCGTGCCCGAGACCGTAAGCGATGCGCTCTTCATGCGCCGGACCGCGCTCGACGTGACCGGCTTGCTGCCCGAAGAGAACGAGCTGAAAGACTTCCTGCACAACGACGCGCCCGACAAGCGCGCCAAACTGGTAGACGCGCAGCTCGCCGATATCCAGGCCTATGCCGAGCACTGGATCAGTTTCTGGAACGACCTGCTCCGCAACGATTTTGAAGGCACCGGCTACATCGACGGGGGCCGCGCCCCCATCACCGATTGGCTCTACTTCGCGCTGCTCGAAAACAAGCCGTACGACCAGTTCGTGAAAGAGCTGATTGCCCCCCGCCCCTCCTCGCAAGGATTCATCAAGGGCATCGTCTGGCGTGGCGACAACGCCACCGTGCAGCTCCCCAGTATGCAGGCCGCGTCCAACGTGTCCCAGGTATTCCTCGGCGTAAACATGAAATGCGCTTCATGCCACGACAGCTTCATTAATCACTGGAAGCTGAAAGACGCCTTCGGCCTTGCCAATAGCTTCAGCGAAACCCCGATGGAAATGGTCCGCTGCGACGTGCCCACCGGCGAAGCCGCCCCCTACAAGTTCCTCTGGCCCGAGCTCGGCGAAGTAGACCCCGCGCTCGACCTGCGTGCCCGCCAGAAGCGCATTGCGGAACTAGTCACCACGCCGGCCAACGGCTTCTTCACCCGCACCGTGGTCAACCGCATGTGGGCGCTGCTCTTCGGGCGCGGCCTCGTCGAGCCGCTCGACGTGATAGAGAACGAACCCTGGCACCCCGAGCTGCTTGATGCGCTCGCGCAAGACCTCATCAACAACGGCTACAACCTCAAGCACACCCTCGCCACCATGATGAAGTCCAAGGCCTACGGATGGCAGGCGGCGAAGAGCGCCCCCGAGCCCGACGCCCCCTTCGTCTTCGCGGGCCCCATCGTGCGCCGCATGAGCGCCGAACAATTCTACGATGCCCTCTCCACCATGACCGGCGTGTGGCACGACAACCCCAAGTTCCTCAAGCCCGACGAACGCAAGGCCGAGAAAGCCGAGGGCACCGTGCGCGCGTGGCGCTTGTCCTCCGACACCCTCACCCGCGCTATGGGCCGCACCAACCGCGAACAGGTGACCACACGACGAGACGACGCCAGCACCACGCTACAATTCCTTGAGCTGACAAACGGCGCAACCCTAGCCCGGCAAGTGAAACGCAGCGCCGCCCAGGTGGCCGCCGAAGCCGAAGGCCGAACCCACCGCCTCGTGCTCGACCTCTTCCGTCGTGGCCTGCAACGCGCTCCCTCGCAAGAAGAACTGCAACTCGCCGCAAGCCTGGTGGGAGATGCCGCATCGCCCGAAGGCGTGGAAGATTTACTCTGGTCGATGGTGATGCTGCCAGAATTTCAATTGGTGTACTGATAGGACCTTTGGGTTCTCTGGAGGATATAGCCATGCATATCACGCGCAGAAATTTCCTGAAGCACTCCGGCATGAGCGCCGCCGCCATCGCGGCGCTCGGCGCGGGCTACCCAAGCATTGGCCGCGCGGAAGACGTGCCCAAGGTGGACGCGCGCGCCGACCGCATGATTCTGCTCTGGATGGGCGGCGGCATGGCTGCCACCGAAACTTTCGACCCCAAGCGCTACCAGCCCTACGAAACTGGACTCGACCCCGCAAAGGTGTTAAGCACCTTCCCCTCCATAGACACCGTGGTGGACAACATCAAGTTGAGCCAAGGGCTCGAAAACATCGCCAGCGTGATGGACCGCGCCACCCTCATCCGCACCTACCAGGCCGCCGACCTCGGCTTTATCCTGCATTCGCGCCACCAATACATGTGGCACACCGGCTATGCCCCGCCGCAAAGCGTGGCCGCCCCCCACATCGGCGCGATGATCGCCCGCACCCTCGGCCCGCTGAACCCCGACATGCCCGCCTTCATCGACATTGGCCAACGCTTCGACGTGGGCGAGGGCGAAGAACTCAAGTCTTTCCACACCGCCGGGTTCCTCGGCTCTGAACATGGCCCCTTCTTCGTGCCCGATCCCTCCGTGGCACAGCAAAGCGTGCAGCCGCCCGAGGGCATGTCCCCCTCGCGCTTTCAGGATCGCTACAAGTTCTACAAGAAAATGCTCGATGCCTCGCCCCAGCGCGACTACGCCAGCGAGCACCATCAGCAGTCCTTCATGCAGGCCATGGACAACGCCCACCGCCTGCTCAATTCCCCCGCAAGCAAGGCCTTCGATCTGTCGCAAGAACCCAAGGAAGTCTACGACCGCTACAACACCGGGCGCTTTGGACTCGGCTGCCTGTTGGCCCGTCGCTTGTGCGAATCCGGCGCGCGCTTCATTGAGGTCACCACGGAGTACATCCCCTTTGAATTTTGGGACACCCATGAAAACGGTCACACGCGACAAGTGGAACTGAAGAAGATGATCGACGCGCCCATCGCGCAGCTCGTGCTCGACCTCGAAGAGCGCGGCCTGCTCGACCGCACCCTCATCGTGCTCGCCACCGAGTTCAGCCGCGACTGCATCACCGAGGGCCGCCCCGAAAAGACCGTGCAAAACCAGGTGGAAGTGCCCCCCACGATCACCGAGATGAAGCACTACGGAATGCACCGCCACTTCACCGACGCGGGCGCCGTGCTCATGTTCGGCGGCGGCACCAAGAAGGGCTTCCTCTACGGCAAGACCGCCGACGAGCGCCCCTGCAAGACCATCGAGAACCCCGTCAACATCACCGACCTCCACGCCACCATCTACACCGCGATGGGCATTTCCCCCAAGACCAACTACGTTATCGAAGACCGCCCCTTCTACGTGACGAAGGACGGATTGGGCGTGCCAGTCGATGCGGTGTTCGCATAGATGGACCTCGCCAGCAAACGCTGCTTCCTCACCGGCTGCGCCAGCGGCATTGGCAAACACATGGCCGGGGTGCTCTATGCGCGCTGCGCGCACCTCTTCCTCACCGACCTGAACCTTGAGGCCCTCACATCGCAAGTGGCGCAAGCCGGGTGGGACCGTAGCCGCGTCCACCTATACCGGCTCGACGTGCGCGATGCCATCCAGTGGGACCACGCCATGAACGACGCCACCGCCAAGCTCGGTGGGCTGGACTACA
>JBIKMR010000080.1:0-15505 GCA_044359155.1 Candidatus Hydrogenedentales bacterium
CGCGCCCAGCCGTGTGTTGGCCACGCGGCCCGGAACCGTGAGCGATCTGGTGAAACCCACGGAAGAAAAGCTGGAGCCGGGTGGCGCGCTGCTGACGGGGTTTCAGCCGATGCCCGACGTGGCCAAACGCGTGGGAGCGGATGCTATAACCCGCGAGCACGCACTGGCGCCCGCGCCCGATGTGGCCCGCAATGCGGACGCGCGCATCATTGAGATTGCCGCCGAGGACGCGCGCAGCCAGCTGAACGTGGCGCGTCGCTTGGTGCGGCCCAGTCCGGACCGCTTGCTGCAAGATGGAGAGATGCCCACGCTGCGCGTGGCGGGGGCGGACGGCCCTATGGCGCTGGATCTGGGGACGCTGGGGCGTTCGCTGTTGTCCGAGCCTGCCCAGCCCACGGACCCCGCAGGCCCGGCGCGCCCACCGGTGGAAGCTGCCGCTGCTGCTGCGCCCGTGCCACCGCTGCCGTCGGTGCAGATAGCGCGTGCCCCCGCAGCGCAGGCTGCCGAGGAACTGCGGAAAGAGAGCGCGTTCACCTTTCTGGACGACATGCTCGATCTACGGTTGGATGTGTACACCCCTGACCCCGCACAACCGGGTTACTTCCGCCTGCGCATTTTGCCGCGAGCCGATGTGCAGATGACGCCGTTGCGGAAGACGGTCACCTTCGTAATCGACGCGAGCAAGAGCATTCCGCAGCACAAGCTGCGCGCAGTGTGCAAGGGGGTGACGGCGTCGCTGGCATTGCTGCGGCCCGAAGATGCGTTCAACGTCATCATCTTCCGAGACACCAGCCAGCCGCTGCGCCCCACACCGGAGCCCGCCACGGACGCGCTGAAGGCGGAAGCTGCCAAGCTATTGGCGGACTTGGAAGCGAAGGGCGAGACGAACGTGTACCAGGCGCTGGAGCCGCTGATGCAGTTGGCCCCGCAGCCGGGGTATCCGGGCCAGATCATTTTGCTGACCGATGGCCACCCGACGGCAGGGATACAGGATGGGCGCACGCTGATCAACGGGCTGACTGCCAGCAACGCCCTGCGAAATACGGTGTTCCCCTATGCGGGTGGCAACAACGTGAACCGGCCTCTGCTCGATCTGCTGGCCTATCGCAACCGGGGGCGGTCGCTAATTAGTGATGATTTGGACGACATTGAGAAAGACCTGCCCGCGTTTGTGAAGTCGCTGAACGATCCGCTGCTGGTGAATTGCGAGGCGGGCTTTGTGAACCTGGACGCGGGCGCGGTGTTCCCGGACAACCTGACGGACCTGTATGCCGCGCAGCCGATTGTGCTGTATGGACGCTATGATCCTGCGAAGCAGGACCGATTCCTCGTTCGCCTTACCGGGCGCGCGGGGGACACGCCGAAGGAGGTGGTGTTCGAGACGCTGTTCAAGGATGCGCAGTCGGCGGATGCGTCGGTGGCGCAGGGCTGGGCTTTCGAGAAGGCCTATTACCTGATCGGCGAGATATCGCGCCAAGGGGAAACTCCGGAGTTGGTTGCCGAGTTGCGCGCGTTGAGCCAGCAGTATGGAATCAAGACATCGTATGACTGAGCGCGCGGCATCGAGTTGGTTGGAAGATGCAACGGGCGTGCCGCTGCGTGCTGCCTTGCTGGGTTTCATTCAAGCTTATGGCGACGCGCCAGTGCGCGTGTTTCGTTCGCCGGGGCGCATCAACCTGCGCGGTATGCACGTGGATACGCACGGCGGCTACCTGAACTTGATGACGCACCAGCGCGAGGTTGTGGTGGTGTGTCGCGCGCGTGAGGATGGGGTCTGCCGGTTTATAAACACCGATGCGCGCCACGCGCCCTTTGAGTTTGCGTTCGACCAATATACCCTGCCGGACAACAACCACGCTGCATGGCTCGACTTTATTGCCAAGAGCGGGTCCCCCGCCCGGGGCTCTTGGCAAAGCTACGTCACCGGCGCGATGCTTAGGGCTGCGGTCTCGGCGGGAGGGAATCGCGTTGGCATGGATGCGTGCATTGCCAGCGACCTGCCGCAGGGGGCGGCGCTGAGTTCTTCTGCCGCGCTTTGCCTGAGCGTGTACCTTGCGGCCTGTGGCTGCATGGGTCATGTGCCCGACGAGGCGGAGAGCATCCTTGCCTGTCGTGATGCGGAATGGTTTGCGGGCGCACGCACCGGTACCAGCGACCCCGCAGCGATGGTACTCGGGCGGGCGGGGCAACTGGTGAATGTGGCCTTGCTGGCCGAACGTTTTTCATTGGAGAACATCCGCCGCACGGACTTCCCTTCGGACGAGGTGGCGGTGCTGGTGGCCGATTCGCACACCACCCGCAGCCTAAGCGGGGCCAATCTGATTGCCTACACGCGCAACCGCTTTGCCTACTCGGTCGCGCTCGAAGTATTACGCCAGGAGATGGTGTGGTTGGGCTATCGCAGCGAGCAGCTGGAATACGCCGACCGGCTTTCGCGCATCAATGCCGAGTTCTTCGGCGGCGCGCGCTTCTTCGCCGCGCTGCTGTTGCGCGTGCCAGAAAAGCTGAACTTCGACGACCTGCGCCTGCGCTATGACCTACCGCAACTGGATGCGTTGCTTGAACAGTACTTCGGCTCGATACCGCGCGACGAATGGCCGGAGGACGTGCCGCTGCGCGGGCCGCTGGTGTTTGGGCTGGCGGAGTCCGAACGGGCCGACCTGCTCTTTGATCACGTTGAGGAGCGCATGTGGGAAGCGGCGGGCAAGATGATGACACTGGGCCACAACGGCGACCGCGTGGCGAACGCCGATGGCACGCCCTTCGACCGCACCGTGCGCAGCGTGGACCTAGCCCACTTCGGGGACGAGAACCTGCAACTGGCGCAGCTCTCCGGCGACTACGGCGCAAGCTCCCCAGTGCTCGACATGCTGGTGGATACCGCCATGAACGCGGGAGCCCATGGCGCATCGCTCACCGGGGCGGGCATCGCAGGCAGCGTGCTCGCGCTATGCAGTCGCGACAAGTTAGAGCAGGTGCGCGCCGCATGGGAAGCGCTGCTATGCAGCGAAGCCTACGCCCATCGTGCGGGGTTCGCCGAGCCGCTTACGCCCGAGGTGGCAGCCGCTAGCGTGGTGGAGAACATTGCCACGGCGCAGGCCGGGGAAGTAGGGCTGCAAGAGTAGAGTAGGGTGTGCTTTGGAGTGCTGAGGCTTGCCTCAGCTTTTTCCAAGGAAGCTTGCTTCCGTGATATCTCTCAGTACTTGTAACTTGTTTTCCGGGTTGTGCATGGCATGACGGAGGCAAGCCTCCTAAGTTAGAGCTGAGGCGAGCCTCAGCACTCCAAAGAGGCTGCGCCTCCAGCAAGTACCGAAATCTATCCGCGCACCAGGTGATCCTTGATTGCCGTTACTACTTCGCCCTGTTGCTCTGGCGTTAGTTCGGGGTAGATGGGGAGGGCGATGACTTCTTTGCAGGCGCGTTCTGTTTCGGGGCAGGGGCCTGCCTTTACGATGCCCTGGAAGCATTCCTGTTGGTGGAGTCCCTTGGGGTAGTACACGCCGCAGCCGATGCTACGCTCTTTGAAGAGCTTCACACAGTCGTCGCGGCGGGGGATGCGGAGGACGTATTGGTGCCAGACGTGTTCGCCGTGGGCGTGGGCCGTGGGCAGGGTGAGTTCGGGCAGGTCTGCCAGCAGGTCTGTATAGAGCGCGGCGCAAGCCTGGCGGGCCACGTTCCATGCTTCGAGGTGGCGCAGCTTTACGCGGAGGATGGCGGCCTGCATGGCGTGCAGGTGACTGTTCAGCCCGACGATGACGTGCTCGTATTGCATGGGGCTGCCGTGGCAGCGGAGGAGTTCTATCTTGGCGGCAAGGTCGTCGTTCGAGGTGAGTATGGCTCCGCCCTCGCCCGCGCCGCCGAGGTTCTTGGTGGGGTAGAAGCTGACCGCGCCTGCCAGCCCGATGCTGCCGGTGCGCATTCCCTTCCAGGTTGCGCCGAGGGCTTGGGCATTGTCTTCAAAAAGCATCAGCCCATGGTCCGCCGCCAGCGTGCCGAATGCGTCCATGTCTACACTCTGGCCGAAGAGGTGTACCGGCATGAGGGCCTTCGTCTTTGGGCCTATCAATGCGGCCACGCGGTCGACACTCAAGTTGAAAGAGCCGGGCTCGATATCAGCAAACACGGGCGTGGCGCCCGCGTTCACCAGCGCGCCCGCCGTGGCGAAGAAGGTGAAGGGCGTGGTGATGACCTCGTCGCCCGGGCCTATGCCTGCTGCCTTGAGCATGATGAGCAGCGCGTCTGTGCCGCTGCCCACGCCGAGGGCGCGGGTGGTTCCGGCGAAGGCGGCGAGCTCTTGCTCGAAGCCATCGGCCTCGGGGCCGCCGCGAAAGGTTTGCTCGGTGAGCACGCGCATGGCGGCGGCGTCAATTTCGTCCTTGATCGTGGCGTATTGCGCTTTCATGTCGAGCATGGGCACGGGCATGGCAGAGGTCTCCCCAGGGTGAATGCGGCTAGCCTAGCAGACGGGAGAAGGGCCGCACCATCCTTGCGCTCACAGATTGACTACGTATTGGCCAGCCACTACTGTACGCGGATCTGGAAAGCACGAGGTATCCCATGCATCGATTCGTATTATTGGCCGTGGTTGGGATTGCGGTGTTGGGGTGCCAATCGGCACCGGTACCTGCGCCGCCGCATGTATATCTGGTGGCGACGGGCGCGCCTGCCACGAGCATGGTGGTGCAATTCCACAGCGCAATGGCAGCGGCAAGCCGGGTAGAATATGGCACGAGCCTGCCCGCCGCTGGCGAGCCTTACGCGTCATCTGTGGAAGGCTCGGCGCGGCAGATTCCCGGCCTGCCCGATGGTCGTCATGTACATGCGGTTACGCTCTCTGGCCTGCTTCCTGCGACGCGCTATTACTTTCGCACGGCCACGGGGCAGACGGGACAGTTCACCACGTTGCCCGCAGACCAATCCCCTTTGCGCGTGCTCTTTGGCGGGGACCTGGGTGTGACGCCGGAGGCGGAGCGCTTTCTTGTGCAAGCTGCAAAGCTGCAACCTGACGTGGCTATTCTTGGCGGCGACATTTGTTACGACGATGGCAAGCTGAAGCGGATTACCGATTGGGACGAATGGTTTCGCCGGTGGCAGAGCATCATGGTGCAGGCAGACGGGGACATGATCCCGATGGTGGTGGCGATTGGGAACCATGAGATCAACGATTCGGAATCAGAAGACCCGGCGGTGCTGGCACCGTTCTATGTGGGCTTTTTCGAGCAGGGGGGCAAGTCGTTTTTTCAGCGCGACTTGAGTCCGTTGGCGCGGGTGGTGGTGCTGGATTCCGGGTATCTTGCGGAGGTTCACGACCAGACACCTTTCCTGAAGACGGCGTCGGAAAGCGCGGGGGCGGTGCCGTACCTGATTGGCGATTACCACGTGGCGTTATTCCCCACGTACAACAGCTTTGATCAGGACCACCCGACGACGGGGCGCGAGCACTGGGTGCCGTCGTTTGACGCGTTCGACTACACAGTGTCCTTTGAACACCACGACCATTCGTTCAAGCGGACGATGGGGATTCGGGAGCTGAAGCCGAACCCAGAGGGGACGGTGTACCTGGGGGACGGGTGCATGGGGCAGGAGCCACGCGAGGCGCGCAATGCTGAGGCATGGTATATAACGAAGGCGGAGGCTCGGGGGCATTTCTGGCTGGCAGACATCAGCAAGGAGCGGATGCATTGCCAAGCGGTTGACATCGACGGCAAGGTGTTCGACGAAGTAGACTTTGCACCCAGGACAACTGGGACAAATTAGAATTCGCCTGCAATGGAAAGGACCGGAAGTTGATACGCAAGGAATCAATGACGTTTCTGAAAAGCCTGCTCGCCACGCCCAGCCCCTCGGGCGGCGAGGAAGCGATACAGAAAGTCTGCAAGGAATACTGCAAGGGCTTCGCGCAGGAAATTTATAAGGACGTACACGGCAACCAGTTCCACGTGGTGAACAAGGACGCCCCCGTCCGCATCATGCTGGCCGGGCACGTGGATGAAATCTCTCTGATGGTGAACACCATCAACACCAACGGCTTCATCCACTTCGTGGCCGTGGGCGGGGTGGACACTGCTGTGCTTGGTGGGCAGCGCGTGGTAGTGCATGGGGCCAAGGGCCCCATCCCCGGCGTCATCGGGCGCAAGGCCATCCACCTGATGGAGGAGAGCGAGCGCGGCAAGCCTTATGCCATGCACGAAATGTGGGTGGACATTGGCGCGAAGGACAAGAAGGAAACCGAGAAGCTCTGCAAGGTGGGCGATGCCATCACCATCGACCAGGGGTACCAGGAGCTGCGCAACAACTTCGCCGTTGCGCGGGCCATGGACGACCGCATCGGCGCTTTCGTCTGCATCGAGGCACTGCGCATCATCGCGGCGCGCAAGCCGAACGTGGCGGTGTATTGCGTTACCACGGTGCAGGAAGAGATAGGATTGCGCGGTGCCACCACCAGCGCCTACGGTTGCCAGCCCCACGCGGGCATTGCCGTAGACGTGGGCTGGGCCACCGACCACCCCAAGGGAGACGGGGACCGCTGGGGGCTGGTGAAGCTGGGCGAGGGGCCGATTATGTCCAAGGGGCCGAACATCAACCCGGTGGTGCACAAGCAAATGCTCGACGTGGCGAAGAAGAAGGGCATTGCCCTGCAACACCGCGCCGCCCCACGAGGCACCGGCACCGACGCCAACGCCATGCAGCTCGCGCGCGGCGGCGTGGCTACCGCGCTCGTCGGCATTCCCAACCGCTACATGCACACGCCCGTGGAGATGGTTTCGTTGGACGACGTGGAGAACGCGAGCAAGCTCGTCGCCGAATGGGTGTTGTCGCTGAAGGCGAACGTCAGTTTCATTCCCTGAGCCCCAATAAGTATCGGAGCCACACTTTGTCGATCTCTTGGAAAGTCTCATTGCACGGCGGCCACAGCAGCGCCTACTGCGACCACGCCCACAGCACCTTGCCTGAAATGTTGGATGCCGCCGTGGCCTGTGGCTACCGCGCGTTTGGGGTGTCTGAACATGCACCCCGGCTGGGCGACCGCTACCTCTATCCCAACGAGCGGCAGCTAGGCTGGAGCCTCGACACCGTCTGCGAGAAGTTCGAGCATTATGCGCGAGACGTGTTCGCCCTGCGCGACGCGTATGCCGACCGCATTCAGGTGCTCTGCGGCTTCGAGACTGAGGGCGTGCCGCACGACCGCTATCTTGAGATCATGCTGGGCTACCGCGAGAAGTACGGCTTCGAGTACATGGTCGGCTCGATTCACCACATCAACGACACCATGATCGATTATGACCAAGCCACCTTCAACCAGTTGGCCAACGACCTGGGCGGAATCGAGAAGCTGGCCGTGCGGTATTACGAGGCCGTGGCCGAAATGGTGCATGGCTTGCAGCCCGAGGTGGTGGGGCATTTCGACCTAATCCGGAAATGCGCTCCAAGCGAGGAAGCCGTCAGCACGCCCGCCATAAAACGTGTCGCGTTTCGTGCGCTGGAGCATATAAAGGCTGCGGGGAGCATTCTCGACATCAACACGGCGGGGTATCGCAAAGGACTGGGCCGCCCCTACGTAGCCCCGTGGATTCTCGATGCGGCGAAGCAGCTCGAAATCCCTGTCTGCTTTGGGGACGATTCACATTGCGCGGCAGAAGTTGGCGCAGGCGTGGATGAGGCCCGGCAGTACCTGATCGAGAATGGCTTCACTCATGTTCAATGCGCGGGGGTGTCTGTGCCGTATGCGCTGGTGGAGGGGTAGGGCTTTATCACGGGGTGCCTCACTAGCCTCGGGTTAGCGTCTTCCTTCCATGAACTTATCCCAGAGGGGTTTGCGGATATAGACCATGAGGTTGGTGCCGGGGCGTAGGGCGTGGAATTCGGGTTGGTATTGGGCTGTGGTGTGTGAGGCGACGAATTCGCCGAGCGCGGGGTCGGCGATGATTACGTCGGCGTCGGCGCTGGCGGGCGGCTGAGTCCAATAGCCCACCTTGGTGTAGGCGCGCAGGTACCAGGGGAGGGGCCAGTAGTCGGCGTCTGGCTTGAGGATGTTGATGTGGAGGGTCTTGCCTTCGGGGGCGATGGCGGATAGGTCTTCGAGGCGCTGGGTGAGCCGGTTGATGGCGCTGCTGGTGTGGGCGTACACGTAGGGGTTGCGGGTGTCGGCGGGATACTGAAAGTTGCCAAGGTAAGTCTGGTGCGTGGCGTGGGCAAAGCCGACCGCCAGCAACAGCGCGACGAGCGTGCGCACTATCAAATTCTTCGAGCACATGAGCAGCCATGCTGCGCCTATGCCTGCCAGCACCAGCAAGGGCTGCCAAAAGGGCAGCAGGTTCCACGGGGTCTTGTAGGGAATCAGGCAGAAGACGAGGGTGACGAAGGCAGCGTAGAGGGCGAGGGTGCGCAGGGTTGCGCCGCGCGGGGTGTCTGCCTTGGTCAGGCAGGCTATGCCTATTCCACACAGTGATAGCGCCAGCGCAAAGCCCTCGCTCCAACGGGGTCCGGCTTCGCGATAGGTGTAGGCCAATAGTTCAAAGTACGCGTACCAGGGTTTGTCGTGCAGGGCCGTGCTGCCCTTGCCCTCGGCCCGCCCGAGGTAGGTGGCGTAGGTGAGGACGGAGTCCATGACCCCGCGTCCGTGCGTGAAGAAGGAACTGAATAGCAGCACGGCAACGGCCAGCGCGACACCGGTGGTGGTGGCAATCATCAGTGCGCGGGGAATATGCAGGACCGGGGAATGCTTTATGCGGCCCATGCCCCACACGGTTAGCAGGGCCAGCCCCATTCCCGCGAAGAGCACCACGCTGGTTTCCTTGGTGGCATGTGCCAGCCCCAGCACAAGTCCCGCCAACACCGCCCAGCCCCAGCTGGGGCGCAGCATCAACTGCAAAAGCGCGGCCAGCGCGAGGAAGGCGAAGAAGACGAAGAGGGATTCCTGGATGTAGTAGCGGCTGTAGAAGACCATGGCATTGGAGAGGGCGATGAAGAGGGCGGCCAGCCCGGCCTCGACCGCGCCCAGCCCCGGCAGCAGCAGGACCAGCAAGACGGTGGCCGCGCCGAAGAGGGCGGGCAGCACGCGGAACATCCACTCCTGCGCCTGCTGAATGTTTTCCACACCGCAGGCCCAGAGCACGGGCAGCACACCGTAGTAGAGGGTGGGGCCGTGGTGCTCGTGGGGGTCGTAAGCGTAGGCCCCAGTTTCCAGCAATACGCCAGCCTTCATGGCCTGGTTGGCTTCGTCGCCGTGGAAGGGGCGCTCGCCCAAGTGCGGCAGGCGAAAGGCCAAGGCCACCAGAAAGGCTGCGAAGACCAGAATATATTTGGCGGGCTGGTGCATGGGGCATTATAAAGGATCAGACCGATCCGCCTGATCCGTCTGATCAAAACAACAGCGCCCCCGCCGGGGCGGGGGCGCTGCAAGAACTAAACTAAACTCAGCTTACTTGGCAACCGGCTTGCCCCAGACTTCCACTTCCACGTAGTGGTTCTGCTTTTCGTTGGCGGTGTTGCCGTTGCCGTAGGTGCGGACATACTGGCCCTTGGCACCCTTGGCGTCGATAAGGCGGCCCTTGTTGCTCTCGATGTATTCCTTGTCTTCACCCACGCCGAGGCCGGCGGAGTTGTCGTGGTCGTTGTTGTAGATGACCGTGACGTCCTTCTCGAAGGCGGGGTCGTTCGAGACCTTGGCGACAAGGTCGAAGTAAACGCGCTTGCCTTCGTGGAAGTGCCACACGATGACTGCGTAGATTTCATGCTCTGCACCGAGATCAATCTGCACCCACTGCACACCCTCGGCCAGTTCCACCAGGCTGGACTTGGTGTAGTCCTTGTCGCCGTCGGTGATCTGCTTCAGCTCGCCCACAAGCGGGTCGTCGGTGCTGCTGGTGACGGGCTTGCCCTTGGAAACCACGACGGTTCCCTTGGGGGCCATGAAGGGGGCGCGGTCCTTGAAGTCTTCCGGTTCAAGGTTGGGGCCCCAGTAGTCCAGCGGGGTGCCGCCGAAGAAGGCCTCGGGCAGTTCGATGGGCAGGGCTTCCATGTCCTGAGCGAAAGCGCCCGTCGCGCCGAGCGTAAGCAGCGCGCCGAGGGCGAGCTTGTCCATCAGGGAAATCAACTTCATTCTTCGTCTCCTGTTTCGTGGGTCTATTCAGACACGAGCCAGCGAACCCAAGTTTCACCATGCCCAGCCGTAGTAAAGGACGCGAGAGTGTAGCAGATATTCAGGCGAATTTCATGGAAAAGCCGCATGGGCTTTTTACCCTGCTGCGGGTATTATGGGGGTGTTGTCCAGAGGTTGACCAAGCAGCGAGGTGTGGGCCATGCGGCGGATGTTGTATGCCGGGGTAGTGTTTGTGGGGTTGGCAGTTTCGGGATGCGGGGGGCCTGCCGCCCCCAAGGCGGATGCACCCGCCCCGCCTCCCCCTGTGGCGGCTGCAGTTCCCGCCCCCGAGCCCGCGCCCCTGCGGGTGGTGGGCACCTATCCACTGGCGGGGGAACCGCTTACGGATCGGCTGGTGGTGTACTTCAGCGAGAATGTGGCCGCGCGCGACGGGTCCAGCCCGGTGAGCTTCGAGCCTGCGCTGGCGGTGACTTCTACCACCACTACCGGGAATGCGGTCTCACTGACGCTCGACCGCGAGACGGTGTCCGAGGGCACCTATACCCTCAAATTTGCGGACAACCTGCTATCCACCAACGGGACGGCGTTTGCTGCGCCCGAGATTCCCATAGTCTTTACCGTGCGAGACACGCGAGGCCCGTTGGCTACCAGCCTGCGGCGGGTGATTGGCGGCGATGATACGCTGCAACTGGCGCTGGGCTTCAACGTGGCCATGGCCAAGGAGTCGCTGCCCGCCAAGGTGCATGTGTTCGACGCGGCAGGGGCCGAGGTTGTGGTTGCGCTGGAAGCGTCGGAAGACGGCAAGACCTTCACGATGAACCTACCTGCTGCCGTTGCACAGCCGGTGCGGGTGGTGGTGGATGCGGGCGCGCTGGACGCAGGCGGGCAGACTGGCTCGCAGAAGGAGGTGGCGCTGACCTATCCCTCGCGCACGCTGGAAGTGACCAAGGTGGGGCTGGCGGCTGCAGGAGGGGAGAACGATGGCGCGCTGCGGTTGGTCTGGAATATGTCTGACGAGATCAGCGCGGAGGAAGTGACCAAGCACCTGAGCGCGAAGGACAAGGAAGGCAATGCCGTTGCGGTGAAGGTGAGCGCGTCGGAAAGCCGCTACGATTTCCAAACCGAAACGCCTGCGGACGCGGCGTTGCCGATCACTTTCGAGTTAAAGAAGGGGCTGCCGTCTGCCAATGGAAATACGGAGTTGAGCGAGGACCGGCTGCTGGATTACCCGAAGGGGCAACTGGCAGTTACGCAGATATCGTGGAGATCAAGTGATGGGAATGAATCTCTTTATTTAGAGTTGAACGAAACCGTGCGCTGGGCCGAGGTGTTGCGCAACCTTGCCGTGGTGGACGCCGTGAGTGGTGCACCGATAAGCGTGGAACCCACCGATGCCGAAGGTGTCGGTGTCATCCTGACGCTTTACGGGGCGGGGCAATCGGACACGCTGCGTGTCACCCTGCAACCCGGCCTGCGCGGGCTGAAGCTAGGCATGATGTCCCAAGCCTACACGCAGGACTTGGACCGGCAAACCGAGGACTTGGACATTGGCTACAACGAATGGGACATGCGCGGTGCCGAGGGGCTGGGGTTGCGGGTGAACTTTAACCAGCCGCTCGACGTAACCACGCTGCGCCAGTCCATCCGGTTTGCGCCCAAGGTCGAGAACGTCACGGTCGAACATTCCTATGGCAACACCTACCGCGTGGGGGGCGACTTCGCCCATGGCACCGAATACATGATGGTGCTGGCGAATACGCTGCGTGATCCGCGTGGCGGCTCGCCGATTGAGAGCGAATTCTCCGTGCCGCTAGACATGTCCCCCGAATCGGAACCCGGCGCGGGCTTTGATTTCGAAGACGAGATCTACTTCCCCCGCCGCACGTCCGGCATCCTGCCGTTGATGGCGCAGGGGGTCGAGGAGGTGACCGTCAACGTCAGCCAGATGTTCCCCAACAACATTGCGATGGCGGTGAACGAGTTGAGCGAAGGGAACACCTGGAGCGATTTCGAGGGAAGCTGGGCGAAGCATTTGGCGGAGAAGATGATTCCCACGCCGGGCGCGAAGGAGGGGAAGGCGAAGCTGAAGCTGGACCTGAACGAGGTGATGCCCGCCGGGGTGCGCGGCGTGTTTGGCCTGCGCCTCACCCCCGAGCCTTACGGCTACACGACCAAGATTGTGGTGTGGACCGACCTCGGCCTGATGAGCCACTGGCTGGACGATGCATTGATCATTTTCGTACACGACCTGTTCACCATCGCTCCCTCCACCAACGCGAAGGTGACGGTATGGAGCGGTAAGAACCAGATACTCGGCGAAGCGGTTACTGACGCGGACGGCATCGCCCGCTTCGACGCGCTCGACAAATCGCTGGGCACGCCCGCCGTGGTGGTCTGCGAAACGGAGGGCGACTACACCTTCTTGCAACTCACCCCGCGCACGGACGACCCCGTGCCGGTGACGGAAGCCATGCCGCGCTATGACAAGGCGGCGTATGACGCGTTTGTGTACGCCGACCGCAACCTGTATCGCCCCGGCGAAACGGTGCACGCGCGCTGGGTGGCGCGCACGAACTACGGCGACGCGCTGGCCAGCGTGCCCTTGCAGATGCTGCTGACGAATCCCGATGGCGCAGAAGTGCAGAAGGAAGCGGTGACGCTTTCTGCGCTGGGCACGGGCGGGCTGGATTTGGCGACCGACAAGGCCTGGCCCACCGGCAAGTACACACTGACCGTGGGTGCGCCCGATGCCACGCCTGCGGGTTCGCTCAGCTTCAGCCTGGAAGACTTTGTACCCAACCGCATCAAGGCGGAGGTCAGCTACGACGGCGGGCCATGGTCGCCGCAGACGGCGTATGCCGTGCGCATCAAGGCGGAGCAGTTGTTCGGTGGTCCCGCGCGCGGGCAAAAGGCCAAGGGGTCCATCATTCTGCGCAAGGGCGAGTTCAAGCACGACGCATGGCAGGGCTACCGATTTACTAACGACACAGACTTCAAGCCCGAAGTGGCCCCGTTGGGCGAATCGCAGACGGGCGACGACGGCATTGCCACCTTCTCGTATACCTTCCCCGGCTCGTCCAAGATCACCTTCCCGGTGCAGGCGACGGTGCGCGGCGAAGTGCTCGAGGCAGGCGCGCGCCCGGTGTCCGACACCAAGGATGTGCTGCTCTTTCCCGACACCAAGCTGCTTGGCGTTGCGCTGTCCAGCGATGGCGACGCGGGCGTGAAGGTGGACGTGGCAGCGATACAGCCTGACGGCACACCCGCCCCCGTGGCCACGGTGAAGATCATCGTTGAGCGCGAGGACTGGAGCTACTACGTCCGTCGTTATGATTCGCACAACGAGCCGAACTTCACGAAGTCCTATCAGGCTGTGGCAGAGCAGACCGTGACACTGGCGGCGGGGCGCGGTGCGGCCAGCTTTACGCTGGGCGAATACAGCTGGGGCTACCACCGGGTGCGCGTGGAATCCGCCGATACCCCGATGAAGGCTTCGGCTGCGTTCTACAAAAACTGGAACGGTATCGACGCGGCAGACACCCCGCGCCCCAGCCTCATCAAGCTGACGCTGAACAAGCCGGACTATACCGTGGGCGAGGAAGTCGAGCTGCGCATCGAGTCGCCCTTTGATGGTCGCGCGCTTGTCGTGTTGCAGGGCGAGAAGTTCCACCGCGTTCTGCCTGTGGACGTGGCCAACGCCGTCGGTATCGTGCGCTTCACGCTCGACCAGCCCATGTATCCCAACGTGTGGGCGGGGGTGACGGTGGTACACAAGGCCCCGGCGGACCGCGCGCAGGTCTACCCCTATTCCAGCTTTGCAATGGTGAACGTGCCCGCGCGCGATCCGGGCCGCAAGTTGGACGTGGTGCTGTCCGGCGCGCCAGAAGAGATGCGCCCCGGCACGGACCTGACGATTAGCATTGAAACCAAGGGCGCAGACGGCGCACCGCGTTCGGCAGAGGTAACGTTGGCCGCCGTGGATGAGGGCATCCATGGCATCCTCGATTACGCCAACCCCGACCCGTGGAATTACCTGCAACGCTTCCGCAGCCCGGACTATCGCCGCGCGCATTACTACGACCGCGTGGCTTACGACTTTGACGCGGAGGCGATAGGTGGCGACTTGGCATCGCGCCTCGCCAAACGCAGCGCCACCATTGGCGAGAACTGGATCAAGCCCGTGGCCCTATGGTCGGGCGCGGTGCAGACGGACGCCACCGGCAAGGCCACGGTGACGCTGCCGGTACCGGAGTTCACGGGGCAACTGCGGCTGGTGGCCGTGGCCGTGGATGCCACCGCCACGGGTGCCGCCGCAGGGCAGGTCTACGTGCGCAGGCCGTACATGCTGCAAACATCGCTGCCGCGATTTGTGCTGCCGGGCGACACCTTCCAGGCGCGCGCCACGGTGTTTAACACCACGGGCGCAGCCATCAACGCGAAGGTGGGCTGGAACCCGAGTGGCGCGCTGTCGCCACAGGCGGGCGAGGCCGCGTTGTCCGTTGGCGCGAATGCCGAACTCGGCACGCTGGCGGCACTTGCCGCTGGCACGGGGATTGGCCAGGGGCAGATTGAATGGAAGCTCGATATCGAAGGCGCGCCGCAAGACAGCACTACGCAACAGTCTCCGCTTCCCGTGCGCCCGCCTGCCGCGTATCAATCGCGCCATGCCTTGGTCGTGGTGCCGCCGGGCGAAAGCCAGGTCTTCAAGAACACCGAGTTTGTCGAGGACGCCAGTACCACGCTCTCGCTTACCGTAGGGGCGGACCCCGCGCTGCGGGTCTTCAATGCACTGAAGTACCTGATCGGTTATCCGCACGGCTGCGTCGAGCAGACCACGTCGCAGTGCTTCCCGCTGTATGTGTTGCGCAAGAGCAGCGCGCTGATTGGCAACACCCTGCACGAGAACGAGCGCATCGAGGCCTACCTTGAGCGTGGCATTCAGCGGTTGCTGAGTATGCAAACCTCCACCGGTGGCCTCGGCTATTGGGCGGGGGCGAACGAAGCCAACCGCTATGGCTCGGTCTACGCTTTGCACTTCCTGGTACTGGTGGCGCGCGATGGCGAGCTGACCGTGCCGGAGGGGCCGCTGCACCAGTTGAAGGAATACGTGCGCCGCGTGAGCAACGAGGGAAGTGATACGTCCGCGTCTGGCCTCTACCTGCGCGCGTATGCCCACTTCGTGCTGGCGCTGTCGGGAGACCAGGAAGCTCTGGAACAGATTGGTCGTTACGACGACATTACGCTGCCGCGCCCGGCGCGCTACCTGCTGGCGGCTGCGCTGGCGATTCAGACGGGCGACGCGGCGTTGGTGGCGGATTACCTGAAGACCAAGCCCGTGGCTCCCTACCTGGACTACGAACGCGGCGGCACGCTGAACACCGAGACTCGTGGCGAAGCCGTGAA
>JBIKMR010000081.1:0-15398 GCA_044359155.1 Candidatus Hydrogenedentales bacterium
AACGTGGTCTTCGACGAGTACGTGGGTATCAACTGTTTCAACGTGAGCAACCTGTCCGTCTTCAACAACACCGTGATCGACTGCACGGGATTTGGCATGGCGATACATGCCGTCTCCACCGCCGTGCCAGAGGGGAACATCGCGTTCAACAACGTGGTGCGAATGCCCGACGAAGGTCTGTTCTTCGAGCGCGCCGTGGCGGGAACCATCATCAACAACAACGTGTACGAGGCGGGGCCCGGTGCGTTCTTTGTAGCGGAGGGGGATTTTGAAACCTTCGATACCTGGCGCAATGTGCATGGCTTCGACCTGGACGGTGTGCTGGGGCCGCTGGCTTTGGCCAATCCTGAGGATCAGGATTTCCGCCCCACCGAGGTTTCCCCGATGCTGGACATTGGCCTGTCCGTGGGACTCATCGAAGACTTTGTTGGAAACCCCGTGCCCCAAGGAGGCGCACCCGACGCGGGCGCGTATGAATTTTTTTCAGCGATCGAAGAAGGCGAAGGTGTTGATGAAGGCGCAGTCGAAGGGGAGACTTCCGAAGGTAACCCGGAAGGGGTGACCGAGGGTACGCTCAGTGAAGGCGAAGGCACGCCCGAGGGGACGGAAGAGGGAAGCATGGAAGGAAGTGGTGAGGGCGTGGGGGAAGGAATCCCAGAGGGCGTCGCCGACGGCGAAGGGTTGGTTGAGGGAGAAGCCGAGGGTATTGCTGAAGGCTTGAACGAAGGTGCGGTAGAAGGTGAAGGCCTGCCGGAAGGTGAAGGCGTTCTGGAAGGCGAGGGTGTTTCAGAAGGCGAAGCGCCAGTGGTTTTTCATGCAGCAGATCAAGACGGCGACTTAAGCATTGGCTTGTCGGAATTGCTTCGGGTGGTTCAACTGTTCTGGATAGGTGGTCTGCGTTGCAATCCGGAAGCGGAACAGGGATTTGACGCGGGTGTATTGCCTCGTGATTGCGCGCCGCACTCGGGGGACTTTGCCCCACAAGACTGGCGCATTCGCATGGGCGAGCTGCTTCGCATCGTGCAGCTCTACAATGCGGGTGGCTATAGCTTCTCTCCCGGCTCCGAAGATTCTTTCGCGCCCGACCCCGGATAAAGAGACTTAGATGGAACGCCGTCCCACGGGTAAAAGCATCTGCCTTTGCCGTTGGAAAGATGTTCGCTCAAGTGCCTGAACCGTCGGGTAGGCCTGAACCCGCCGACGGTGTGATGCACTTACTCCCCCGCAAGGTTGGGCCGCGAGGGCTTGTCTTCTCCAAAGTCGATGCGGAAGCGCGCCTCCATCTCTTCTTTGCCAGACTCATATTCCTCAACCGAGATCGGGCCGATGATCTTCACGGGCAGCTTGGTCTCGCGCGAGGTGAAGGCCACGCCGGTTCCATGTTCCAGCAATTCCGGCGGCGTGTCCGAGGTCCACTTCTTGGCAGGCTTTCCGCCCGACCACATGGTGACAAGGTAGATGGTCTTCATCGCGTTCTCCTGCGGGGTAACGGCTAAAGCCCCGCCGTCGCGTCCATGCGTTTCAGGAAAGATTCTAGCCGGTGCAGGTTGTCGCTGGCGAGCCCCGTGAAATGAAAGCCTGTGGCGAAGCCGCCCTTCTCCGGAATCGACTTGCTCCACCGGGCGGTGCCATTGCAATGCACGCTGCCCTGCACCTCGAGCTCCAGCATCACGCGCACCTGCTGGCCCGCCTCGAAGGCGTCGCGCGTGAAGACGGAGCAGCCGCTCTCGCTCAGGTCGAGCACGCGGCCCTTGATGGCGAATTGCACGGGCGACCACACGTCGCCCAGCGTGGCTTGGATGCCGCCGGTGCGCGCGATGCTCACGGTGCAATGGTGGCGCACGGCGCGCCGCAGCAGCTTGCGCGTTTCGCCGCTGCCAGACTCGGCCCGCAGCTTATCGTATTCCGCGCGCCACATGCGGTCATCGGTGCGGCGCACCAGCTTTCGGCGTTCTTCCATGGGCAAGCGTCCCCGTGTTTGCAGGCCAACATTCTGCATGGGCTGGCCGGGGGTTACAACTTGAAGCGGGGCGGGTTGTTTCACCCGCGCGCGGTGGCGTAGCATTCCCATTCTTTCCCGACCTACCGATGAGGAGTCTTACGATGCGTTCTTTGCGCTTGATGGCTGGCGTGGTGTGTAGCGTGGCGGCCTTGGGTGGCGTGGTCTGGGCTAAAGAACCTGCGCTTAACCTTGTGAAACTGCCCGCAGGTTTCAAGATTGAGCTGTATACCGACGCCGTGCCCGGTGCGCGCTCGCTAGCGGTTTCCGACAAGGGCACGCTGTTTGTCAGCTCGAAAGGCGACGACCACGTCTACGCCGTGCAGGACACTGATGGCGACGGCAAGGCCGAAACGGTTCACCCGATTGGCAAAGGCCTGAACTCCCCCAACGGCATTGCCTTCAAGGATGGTGCGCTCTATGTGGCAGAGATCAGCCGCATCCTGCGTTACGACAACATCGAGGCTACGCTGGCCGCCCCCCCCGAACCCGTGGTGGTGATTGACACGCTGCCGACCGAGGGACACCACGGCTGGAAGTATCTGGCCTTCGGCCCCGATGGCAACCTGTATTTCAACATTGGTGCGCCCTGCAACGTGTGCGGGCCAGATGTGCTTGGCACCACCTATGCCACCATCCACCGCATCAAGCCCGATGGTACCGGGCTGGAAGCCTTCGCCAGTGGCGTGCGCAACAGCGTTGGCATCACCTGGCATCCCACTACCGGCGACATGTGGTTCACCGACAATGGCCGCGACATGATGGGCGACGACACCCCCCCCTGCGAATTGAACAAGGCCACAGCCATTGGCCAGCACTTTGGATTTCCCTATTGCCACGGTGGCGACATTCCCGACCCTGAGTTTGCGGGCGACCGCAAGTGCGAGGAGTTCATCGCCCCGGCGCAGAACATGGGTGCACACGTGGCACCGCTCGGCCTGAGGTTCAACACGGGATCCCAGTTCCCGGCGGAATACAAGGGCGCGCTGTTCATTGCGGAGCATGGCTCGTGGAACCGCTCGATACCGCAGGGCTACCGAATCAGCGTGGTGAAGTTCGACGAGCAGGGCAACGCGCTGCCTTGGGAAGTATTCGCCGAGGGCTGGCTGCGCCGCACGCTGGCATGGGGCCGCCCGGTGGACGTCCTCTTCCAAGCCGATGGTTCCATGCTCGTGTCGGACGACAAGAGCGGCGCGGTCTATCGCATCTCCTACGCGGGCTGAGGGCGGTAGCCTGCCATGCGCCTCAACCAGGTAACTGTTCCCGCGCGGGACGTGCCCGAGGCCGTGGCATTCTATACCCTGCTTGGCCTGCGGCTGATTGTGGACAACGCGCAGCACTATGCCCGATTCGAGTGTTCGGATGAACAGTCCACCTTTTCGGTGGAGCTGTCGCCGGAAGCCACGGGCGGCGACACGATGCTGTACTTCGAGTGCGATGTGGATGCGGAGTACTCCCGTCTGACCGCGGTGAGTGTAGCGTTCGAGCTGCCCCCCACCGACCAGCCTTGGCTGTGGCGCGAGGCGCACCTGCGCGATCCCTCGGGTAACCGCGTCTGCCTTTATGCGCCGGGCAACAACCGACGCTTCCCCCCATGGAGAATAGACGGGCGCACCGCATGAGCGCGTTGCGCATTGGATACGACGCCACGCCACTGGGCGGACGGCGCACGGGCGTGGGCAACTACACTGGCGCGGTGTTGCAGGCCTTGCTTGCCGAGGACGTGGAAGTATGCTGCCTGTCCTCGGGCCGGGCGCGGCCTGATTTAAGCAACTATCCCGTGGCGATGCACCGCCATCTGCCCTTGCCCACGCGGGCGATGTATCTACTCTGGCAATGGACCGGTCGCCCGCGCGCGGACTTGTTGCTGGACGACGTGGACGTGTATCACGCCACCAATTATTTCCTGCCGCCGGTGGCGTCGGCGCGCACGGTGTTGACCATCTACGACCTCGCCTTCCTCAAGCATCCCGAGTGGTGCAGCCCGAAGATTGTGGGGCCGTTCTCGCGCGGGGTGGTGAAGCACGCGCACCGCGCGGACGCCATCCTCACCTGTTCCGAGGCCACGCGCATGGACATTGTGGATTTGCTGGGGGTATCCGTCGAGCGGGTGCATGTGGCCTATGGCGCGGTGGACCCCGCGCTAGGCGCCGCCCACCACACCGGGGCGCGCCTCATTGAGGGTCCGTACATCCTCTTCGTGTCCACGCTGGAACCGCGCAAGAACATCGAGGGAATGCTGCGCGCCTTTGCGCTGGCGGCGAAAGATATTCCGCATACCCTCGTGCTGGCGGGCGGTGTGGGCTGGGGCATGGAAGGCTTGGGCGCTCTTATCGAATCGCTGGGCATTGCGCCGCGCGTGAAGCGCATGGGCTATGTGGATGACGCAGACATGCACGGCCTGTATGCCGAGGCCGACGTGTTTTTCTTTCCTAGCCATTACGAAGGCTTCGGCCTGCCGGTGCTAGAGGCGATGGCCTGCGGCTGTCCCGTGATAACATCGCGCACTTCGTCGCTGCCCGAGGTGGGCGGCGAGGCCGCGCACTATGTGGACCCCAACGACATCGACGCCATGGCCGAGGCCCTGCGCCAGGTGTTGGGAGACGCAAGCCTGCGCGAAACGATGGGCGCGCGCGGCGAAAAGCAGGCAGCGAAATTCAGTTGGAAGGACGCCGCCGCGCGGACGCTGGCGGTTTACCGGAGCTTGGTGTAATGCATGTATTGATGAACGCGCTGCAAGCGGGCAACCGCAGCGGCACGGGGCGATATACCGTGGAACTGGCGCGCGCCATGGCCGCACGCGACGACGTGACCATTTCGCTGGCATGGCCGGACAACCTGGGCGCGCCCGACTTCCGCGCGGGCCGCATGGTGCCGCGCCCCGATGCGCCGTTCTCGCGCCTTATCGACGACCAGTTCCGCATGGGTGGCATTGCCCGGGCTTGTGGCGCAGACCTTATCCACTACCCCGCCAACGTGGGACCGCTCATGGGCATCAAGCACTTTGTGTTGACGGTGCACGACCTCTCTTTCTTGCATCACCCGGAATGGTTCACCCGTTCGCGTGCCGCGTATTACCGCCATGCCGTGGTGCGGAGCGCGCGCAAGGCGGCGCGAATCATCACGGTGTCGCAACATGCGAAGGATGACCTGGTCGCGCTGGGCGGAATTAATGCGGACCGCATCGACGTGGTGCATAACGGCGTGCGCCCGGTGTTCCTGCCCGCCACGTATGAAGCGCAGGACGAGGTGCTGACCGAGTGGGAGCTGCCCGAAAAATACTTCGTGTACGCGGGTACCCTGGAACCGCGCAAGAACCTAGCGCGGCTGGTGCGTGCGTGGGATGCCACGGCGGCGGAGCACGACTTCGACCTTGTCATCATCGGGCGTGAAGGCTGGAAGCTGGACGCGTTCAACAGCGCGCTGATTGCCAGCAAGCACCGCAAGCGTATCCACCTGCTGGGGCACCTGCCGGAAGAAGACCTGGTCCCCGTGATATCCGCCGCGCGCGCCTTCCTTTGGCCCAGCCTCTTCGAGGGCTTTGGCCTGCCACCGCTCGAGGCGATGGCCTGCGGCACGCCGGTGCTCACGTCGAACACCAGCAGCCTGCCCGAGGTCTGCGGCAATGCCGCCGTGTTGGTGGACCCCACCGACGAGCAAGCCATTGCCGATGGCATCCGCCGCTTCGCCACAGACCTGCGCTTCCGCGAGGACTACCGCCTGCGGGGCCGCGCACGCGCCAAGCAATTCACGTGGGACCGCGCCGCTACCCAGACCGTGGCCACGTATCAGCGCGCGTTGGGACTAGCATAGGGTGATTGCATGTGGAGACGACTCCGCAGTATTGAATACACAACGGAATTCTTGCCTCAGCGCTCAATCCGCCCCCGCACGAATTCGGCGATGCCGTTGATGGCTTCCTGCCCCTCGTCGAGTATCGGCGCAAACAAGTGCCATACATGCACCATGCCGGGCCACACCTCGATGGTCACGTCCACCCCGGCTTCGCGTGCGCGCGCGGCGATGCGCGTGGCGTCGTCCAGCAGGATTTCGTTTTCGCCCACCTGAATCAACAAGGGCGGCAGCCCGGCGAGGTCGGCATACAGCGGCGCGGCGCGTGGGTCGCGCGGGTGCGCATTGCCGAGGAAGAGGCGACGAAACGGGGCGAGGTCCGCGATGTGCAACATGGGGTCGGCCTCGGCCTTGGTCACCGCTGAATCGCCCAGCCCCTCGAGGTCTACCCACGGCGAAATGCACACCGCCGCTGCGGGCAGCGGCAGGCCCGCATCACGCGCGCTGCACAGGGTGGACAATACCAGCCCTGCGCCCGCGCTGTCCCCCGCAAACACAATGCGGCTTGCAGGAATGTTGAGCGTGTGCAACATCCAGTGATACACCGCGAGCGCGTCTTCCAACTGCGCGGGGAAGCGGTGTTCCGGCGCGAGGCGATAGTCCAGGCTCAGGCAGGCGACGTTGCTCTGCCGCGCTAGGTTGGACGTGAGCCCCGCGTGGGAATCAATGGACCCCATGATGTACGCGCCGCCATGCAGGTAGAGTACCGCCGAGCCCTGCAGCGCATCCGGCGGCTCGAACCATGCAGCGGGAATCTCCCCTATCATCAGGTCGCTGCGCGACACCTCGGGGTCTTGCGGCATCACGCTAAGGCTGCGCTCGGTCCATTCGCGCAACCCGGAAAGTGTCTTCGGCGCGTGCTTCCTGCCCGCGCGCAACATCGAATCCAGGGCGCGGCGTTGGCCTTCGCTCATGGCTGGGGTTCCTCCAGGTTCGGCAGTTCATGGTACGCCCCGCCGGGGAAGCGCGTGTGTATGGCATAGGTGATATCGTCGAGCGAGCGCGTGTAGCGGCGGAACCGCAAGACATTGGCTCCATCGGACAACGCGTGTGAAAGTATCATGTGAAAACCCTGCGCCTCCGCAGGCTGAGGGCCTGAAGTCAGCAACACCAACTCGCCCCCCGGTGGCAATACCTGCGCCGCCTTGGCAAACAGTTCGTCGGGGTCCATCGGCACGGCGCAGGTGATCGTGTCTACCTCGCAATCTGCAGCCTCGTCCCACGAAAGCAATGCGTCATACGACCCCGCACGTGTCGTGCCTACATCCAGCGGTATCGCCCCCAGCCATTCCACGCCTTGGCGACGCAGCGCAATGCGCGATCGGTCCATGCCGCAGCCCACGTCCAACACGCGGCGCGCGCCTGTGGGCAGCCAGTCGCTTAGGCGTGGCTGCGCCCGAAGCGGGGCCGCAGCCAGCGGGGCCACGGCGCTCACGGTTTGCAGCAGGGTCTCGACACGGTGGCGATACGTGTGCCGCGCCAGCACTTCCCTGCGCGCGTTCGCTGCCAGCGCGTCGCGCAGCGCGGAGTTGACCAGCAGGCATTCGGCCTGCGCCAGCAGGTCATCATCGTCATAGCCCAGGTAATGCACGCCTTCCTCGAAGAGGTCGGCCAGACCATTCGCTTCGGCATCGCGGTTGGTCAACAAGGGCCGACCTATCGCCATCGCCTCAAACACGCGCATGTTCACGTCTTGTGCCACGGAACTGTTGAACACCACTCGCCCCTGCGACAGCGCGCGGCAATAGTCCTCGCCGCCCAGCCCGCCACCGGTGCACAGGTCAAAGCGATCGTGCAGGCGCAGCAGCCGCCCCATGCGTTGGCGGTTCACGGTGTAAAACGTGATGCCCGCGAACACGAGGTCAAACTCCGGCTCGATGTTTACGGGATGATGGTGTCGCGGCGAGCAGGCCAGCGGCAGCCAGTGTGCATGGCGAACGCCCGCCTCGACAAAGTGGGGGACAAGCTCCCGCTGCGCAGCAAACACGAAGTCATAAGGCCGCGCATGGCGGAACTCTTGCGGGTCGTGCCAAGTGTCTATGGACAGGTACACCGTGGGGCACGCGGCGCGCGCGATGTCGCGGATGTCCGGGCCCACGCTTTGTATCGACACGATCAGGTCAGGCCGCCAGCCTTCCGGCAGCAGCGCCTCGATGGCCTCGAGTGTGTCCGCCTCGCTAACGATGTCGTTGGGTTCCAGCCACTGCGCCGTGTGCGCCCAGCCATGCTCGGCGCGGCCCACCATGTCCAACGGGGGACCGCAAACCAGCGTGTCGCAGCATTCGCGGAACGCCGCAATATAGAGCGCGGCCCAATGCAGCACCTGCTCTCGCGCAAGCACGAGCACCCTGGGGCGCGGCGCGGGTTCCATCGCGGTGCGGCCTACGGCCTGCGGGCGTAGATGACGCGCTCGATGAGCGGCATGTAGTCCGACCACTCCTTGCCCGCGTCTTGGCAATCCCCCACCACCCGTGTGATAGCGGCGGCCTGCGCGTCGAGGTTGTCGATGTGGTGCAGCACGATAGCCTCGAGTGTCATCGGGCGCACCGTCGCGCCGAACTCGGGCTCGCCATGGTGCGACAACACAAAGTGCAGCAGCTCGGCGCGCAGTGCATCCGGGAAATCCGGTATGCGGCGTATGCGCTCGATCAGCATGTCGCACCCGATTTGCAGGTGGCCCAGCAAGCGCCCGTCGCGTGTGTACTCTGTGAACAAGCCGTGCGTCATTTCGTCCAGCTTGCCCAGGTCATGCAGGAACACGCCCGCCAGCAACAGGTCGCGGTTGATGTTCGGGTACAGGTCGCACAGGGTCAGTGCGATGCGCGACATTTCATAGCAATGCCGCACCAGTCCCCCTTGGTATTCGTGGTGCCACTTCTTCGCCGCCACGGCCGTCTTGAAACGCTGCACGAATTCCGCGTCGTTGAAGTACAGGTCCAGCAACTGCCGCAGGAAGGGGTGGGTGACGGTGTCTAGGATTAGCTTGAGCTGCTCAAAGTCATCCCGGTTGCCGCCCTTGTCCACCAGGTCATCTATGTTGTAGTCCGCGTCTCGCAAGGGAAGCACCTGCTCCACCTGCATCTGCAGGCGGTCTTGATACGTGCTCACCCGCGCGCGCACATTCACAACGTCGCCCACTTCAAAGAGCGCGGCCATCTCTGCCGCGCCCTTCCACAACACGCCGCCCATCTCGCCGGTCTTGTCCTTGAACACCATGCCAAGGAACTTGCCGCCATCGCGCTTGTCGCGCAGGTCCTTGCGCGTGGCCACAAAAAAATCATTGACGGTGTCGCCGTCCTGAAGGGTATTGATGTACTGGTTTTTCATGTCGCCTTTCGTGCGGGCCAACCGTGGCCCCCTTGCAGCAGGGCAGAGTATCCCACTCACGGCGTGGGGTCAAACGAGACCTCCTTCGGCCAGCCCGCAACGAAACGCCCCGCCTGCCAAAAAAGGCAAGCGGGGCGCACTAGGTTAAGCGTTTACCAGCTTACAGGCAGAAGCCATCCTCTGCTGAATCGCACGGTGCATAGGCGCCCTGGTTGTGAATCTGAATCGTGCGCAGCACTTCGCTCAGCGAGATAGCCCAGTCCTGCGGGGCATAGTCAGAGTCATGCGGCGCGCACGAAATGTTCGTGCCAAAGCCCGGCACGAAGCCGTCTTCCGTTTCCGTTGGCGCATTCGCACAGTGCAACCTGCCTGCCGTGTGCAACTGAAACACGCGCAGCAGTTCCGAAAGGTCAATGTTCAAGTCATCGTTCAGGTCCGCCGTGTGGGTGGCGGCGGGTTCACCTTCCTCCGCTCCTTCGCCTTCCGCTGTGCCTTCACCGTCAACACTGCCCTCTCCATCTACGCTGCCTTCAAGGCTTCCTTCTCCCTCTCCTTCAACTCCGCCCTCGCCCTCGACCGGCATGTCCACTATAGTCAGCAAGCTGGTATCCGTCCGGCTGCCCACATTCCCCACCAGGTCCGTTCCCGTGATGGTGATCGTCGCGGTGGTAATGCCGTCCGTAGGCTGCACGAGATAGGTGTACGTAAACGTCTCGTCCGAAATGCGCGTCGCCGCATTGCCGTTCACCGTCACGCCCGGCTCGCCATCCAGCGCCTCGCTCGGGGTGAAGGTTATCGTGACCCACTCATCCTGGCTCGCCTCGGTCGGAGATACCGTCAAGTCGCCAAACTCCGGGGACACAAGGTCTACCTCATAAAACTCCGTGCTGGTGAAATCGCCATTGCCCTCGCCTACTCCGCCAAGCGGCACCAGCGATGAATCGAGTATCGAATCATCATCCACCAACGAAAGCCCCACCGTCCCCTCTCCCGATTCCACCGCAACCTCTACCACATAAGCATTCGGACCGCCCGACACAGAGACGACCGAGGCGGTTGCAGTCCCTTCCGTCACGGCAAGAAAATCATTCGCCGTCACCCCGTTCACGGCGTCGCCAAACACCACGAAAAAGTCAACGGTATCGCTGTTAGTGGGAGTGGACCCCATGCGGCTGATGCTTTTGACCAGTGTTGGCACGCGCAGCTTAGCAACAAACCCGTCTCCTTGGCCCGATGCCGTGAAGACAGGCAATCCACCTTCGGCATCCAAGTTTATCTGTGTGGAAAAGAATCCTACTGAATAAACCGTTCCCAGATTGCCTACTGCGACATCATTGCAAATCGCCCCGTATGCGGCCGAAAACTGTCGAACCCAAACCAAGTCACCATCTGCATTCAGTTTCGACAGAAAGATGTCTCGTTCCCCTAGTGGGGTTAGCATTCGTATCCCCTCTCCAGGATCCAAATCAGTTTGTCGAATAAAATCCCCAGCCATATAGACATTGCCTTGCCGATCCACATCCAGTGGATAGTTGTCGTACGGGCCAATGTATCCCTTCTCAATTGATCGTGCCCATTGCAGCGAGGAGTCGTCGCCAGGCAAGGATTCATTCTCGTCAAAGCTCAAGATGAATTGGGTATACGACATGTTCGATTCGAGAACGGACTCGAACTCAATTGCATCACCAAATTCGAGGCCAGGCAAACTAGTGGATATTGAGAGTTCTCCGCGACAATGCCCGGAAACGAATGCTTTACCAAAGCTGTTTACCGCCACATCGAAAACATCTAGCTCCCGTTCGGCTCTAAACAAGCGCGACCATCCTAAGTCACCTTCGGCATTCAGGCGCACAATGTATCCACCACTGGCCCTTCTACTGCTTAGAAGATAAGTGCCTACAATATAGGCCCCGCCGCCGGGGGCGGCAGAGATGGCAAGGCCGTATACGGATAACGGGCTTGCTACTTGCCTAGCCCCCGCAAAGTTGCCGGCACTGCTCAGGCTGAGCACATACATGCTGTTTGTCGGACTCGACATGAAGAATTCCCCGGCTGTCGGGTCGAAGTCCACATCGCCTCGAAAGATGCCCACAATATGGACAGACCCCGTCACGGCATCTATCGTGATCTCACTCGCTGAAGCGCTTCCGCGCAAGACTAAACTGTTTCCGTGCACCCAGACCAAGCGACCCTCGGAATCCAGTTTCATCACAAATATGTTCGAGGTGTTTCCGGAATCGTATGAAACCAACTGGGCTACACCTGCTCCGGGATCAAAGTCGACGGATCCGAAGAAGCTTCCGGCAACAATGAGATTTGATTGCGCATCCGTGGCGATGGCGACAGGGTGGGCACCGGGCCCCAAGTTCCAAACCCAAACCAAGTTGCCATTCGGGTCTTGCTTGCGGATATACGTACCATAGACCTCGGCAGTAAGGAGGGATACGCGCTCGCCAGGGTCGAAATCCACCTCACCTACAAAACTGCCGAGCGTGTATACGTCTCCCACACTATCCACTGAAACTTGACTAACGGCAGCGTAATCGGTGCTGCTCAGCTGATTGGCCCACAAAACTCCGTTCTCCGCGAATGCCCCTGCGGGACAAAGCAACGGCAGCGCGACCAAGTACGAATACAGGAGGAGGTTCCTTAACATGTGGTACTTCATGGCCTGACCTTCCCCAAGGTTTCACTCACGCAACGCAAGTGATTACGCTCGACCAGATCAGTGTACGACGAAGATAGATACCCGTCAAGAAAAACTTACTACGGTTTGTGTAAATAACTAGGAAGGACCACGTCTTGCCATTTTGCGCAGTTCGTCTTTCTCGCTTACCTCACTTTTCGATCACGAAGGTGTCCTTAACGTTTCCGTCCACGTCGTAAGCGTTGTACGTGAGCTTGTTCTCTTCCAGCTGGATATCCAGCAACTGGAAGGTGGCGGTCTTGGTCATGCCGAACTCGGTGTAGTCGCGCGGGTCTTGCTCGTAGAACTTGGTGCCCGAGACGGACACGATGTAGATGGTGCCGTCTGCGGGCGTGGCGACGCGCTTCTCGCTGTGCATGGGATAGGTGCGCAGGTAGGCGTGGTCGTGTCCTTGCAAGGCAAGGTCCACGTGGTACTTGTCGCATAGTGCGGCCCATTGCTTGCGCACTTCCGCATTGTCGCGCGCGGGGGCACTCGAGTATGCGGGGTGGTGGTAGACCAGAAACTTCCACTTCGCGTCCGTGTTGGCCAGTTGCTCTTCCAGCCAGGCGGACTGCTCGGTGATGGCGTCGTTCGAGTCGAGCACAACGAACAAGGCGTTGCTGTACTTGAAGGCATAGCTGCGCTCTTTCTCCAGCGCGGGGCTGCCGTTTTCGGGCAGGTCGAAGAAAGACAGGTACATGCCGGGCCGGTCGGAGCCACTCATCTCGTGGTTGCCCACGGCGGGCACCAGCGTGCGGCGGCTGTATACCGGCTCGCCGTTGAAGAAGAGGTCGTCCCAGTCGTCGCGGTCCTGCCCGCGATTCACCAAGTCTCCCGCCATAATGTAGAAGTGAGCGTCAGGATGCTTCTCGAAGCAACTGCGCACCAACCGTCCCCACTCGTCGAGGCCGTTCTGCGCGTCACCCATGTAGACAAATCGGAAGGGCTTCGCCTCCTTCGGGGCGGTGCTGAAGTTAATCCAGTCCGACCAGTTGCCGTCCGGCCCACCGCCCACCTGGTAACTGTATTCCGTGTCCGGCTCCAGCCCGCGCATGGTGGCGGTAAAGTGGTGGCATACGGAATCGTTCACCAGGTACTTGTCTTCGATGGCAGTGACTTCCGCGTCAATCGTCTGCTCCGGCGTGGTGCCGTCGGCCCGCTTGAACTTAACCTGTCCGGCGGGCACTTCCTTCGCCATGCGCCATTGCACGGTTTGCGTGGTGGTGGGGTCATCGCTCCAGGTCAGGGTAATCTGGTCGGGGCGCGCGTGTGAAGGGTGGCCGGTCTGCCGCCACTTGCCCACCAGCATCGTCTCCCGCGCACGCTTCTCGGGCGCGCGCACCAGCTTCTGCCCGGCCAGTTCCTCCGGCACGCTATCGATTTTGCTGTCGGCGTCGTCCGACCAGATGCGCGCGCCGCTTTCCAGCGTGCCACGCGAATGTCCCTTGTCAGGAACGAGTCCACTGACCTCGACGCTCTCGCCCACCGTCTGCGGGCGCACGGTTACAAAGTAGTGCGCGTCGAACCCGTCCAGGGCGCAATACCCTAGCGCCACGGTGCCTGCGGCGAAGGGCTTTTCCCATGCCTCGAAGCGGGTCTTGTCCATAACCAGCTGCTTGCCTGCTTCGGTGTATCCGCCTTCCGATATCCAGAAGGGCGTCTCGCGCAGGGAGGTGGGTTTCCATACCGTCACAACCGATGGCACGTTTACGTTGAACTTCAGGTACTCCTCCGCCAACACCTTGCGCTCCTCGGCACTCAGGAAATCTGCCGCATCGCCAGCCCGCAGCTTCATCAAGTCTTCCGGGGACTTCTCCTGTTTCAAACGGGCCAGCACACCGTCTATGGTGCTGGCAATGGCCTGCGGAGACTCGGCAAAGGCCATCGTGCAGAACAGCATTGCGGAAAGTGCAGAGGCCAGCGCGGATCGGTGGAACATGGTTGCTTCCTTTATTACAGTCGGGGCTTTGCCCAGAATGGTTTCATCGCCTTGTTGGGTTTTCATGAGCGCTTTGGCTATCAAACATTCTCGAAGGTGGGAATGGCCGATAGCAGCGCTTGGGTGTATTCGTGCGCGGGGGCATCAAACAGCTGTTGCGACGGGGCGCTCTCGACTATCCGCCCTTGGTACATCACTGCGATCCGGTCCGCCACATGACGCACCACGCCCAGGTCGTGCGATATGAAAATCATGGTCAGGTTGTGCTCTCGCGTCAAGTGCATGAGCAAGTTCAGTATCTGTGCCTGCACGCTCACGTCCAGCGCGGACACCGGCTCGTCTGCAAGTATCACTTCCGGCTGGGTGGCCAGGGCCCGCGCAATCGCCACGCGCTGGCGCTGCCCGCCGCTGAACTCGTGCGGGTATTTGCGCATCTGCCGCCGCGCCATGCCCACCTGCTCCATCAACGCGCCCACGCGCTCGGGCAGCTCGGCGCGCTTCGCCAGCCCATGCACAAGCATCGGCTCGGCCACCGCGTCGAACACCGTCATGCGGGGATTCAACGAGGCGAAGGGGTCTTGAAACACCATCTGCATTCGCGTGCGATACGGGCGCATTTCGCGGGCAGACAGATGGGTGATGTCTTCGCCCTTGTAGAGCACCGTGCCGCTGGTCGGCTGCACGAGCCGAACGAGGGTGCGCGCCAGCGTGGACTTGCCACAGCCCGATTCGCCCACCAAGCCCAACACCTCGCGCGGGGCCACGGTCAGCGACACGCCATCCACCGCCTTGAGCACGCCCGCGCTGCCACTGAAGAGACCACCCCGCCGCACGGGAAAGTACGTCTTGATGTCGATGGTTTCAATCAGCGGCGTCATGCCGGATTCCACACGCGGCAAGCGCTCGCGCGGTCTTCGCCCGCGCCGCGCAACACCGCAGGCTCCGTGCTGCAAGCAGGCTCGGCGTGCGCGCAACGCGGCGCAAAGGCACAGCCCGGTATCGGGAGCGTCAGGTCCGGCGGCAAGCCAGGAATGGTATACAGGTCGCCGCCCTTGTGATGTAGCGCGGGCAGCGCGTCGAGCAGGGCGCGCGTGTAGGGGTGCTTGGGTTCGCGGAACAGCTCACGCGCCGTGGCGGATTCCACAACCCGCCCGGCATACATCACCAGCACCCGGTCGCACACGCGATGCACCACCCCCAGGTCGTGCGTAATCAGCAGCACGGCCATGCCCATTTCCTGTTGCAGGCTGCGAATCAAGTCAAGAATCTGCGCCTGCACCGTCACGTCCAGCGCGGTGGTGGGCTCGTCGGCAATCAACAGGTCGGGCCGCGTGATCAGGGCCATGGCAATCATCACCCGCTGGCGCATTCCGCCGCTGAACTCGTGGGGGTATTGGTTCATGCGGCGCGCCGGCTCTGCAATGCCCACTGCCGTCAGCATCTCGATGGCGCGGGCACGCGCCTCCCCGCGCGCCGTGCCCTCATGCAGGCGCAACGGCTCCATCACCTGCTTGCCGATGGTCATGTAGGGATTCAGCGCGGTCATGGGGTCTTGAAAGATCATCGACACCCGCTTGCCCCGCACGGCGCGC
>JBIKMR010000325.1:0-4406 GCA_044359155.1 Candidatus Hydrogenedentales bacterium
GTGACCTGGACGGGCAGAACGACGTGGCAGGCAAGCCGACGCTGGCGTCGATAGAGAACGCGATACGCGACTGGGCGCCGGGCGCGGACCGTGTGCTGGTGTACCTGATTGACCACGGCCAGCGCGAACGCTTCCGCGTGAACGCCACCGAGTTCCTTGAATCGTCCGTGCTGGATGGCTGGCTGGACGACCTGCAATCGAAGGGCGGCAACACGCATGTAACCACGCTGATCGACACCTGCGAGGCGGGGTCGTTCATCGACAACATCAAAGGCAGCAACCGCATCAGCATGACCAGCTCGGGGGTGGGCCCCATCGAGGGCGTTGCCCTATTCGACAAGACCGAGGGCATCAGCTTCTCACTGCAATTCTGGATACAGCTCTTCAACGGCAAGACCTACGGCCAGGCCTTTGCCGAGGCGAAGACGGCGATGGAGGCGATCAACCCGCTGCAACGCCCGCAGATTGACGACGACGGCGACGGCGTTTCTAACGAGGGCAACGACGGGCTGATAGCCAACGACCTGCGCCCCGGCGCGAACTTCAAGGTGCGCGGCCCGTCGGTGTTCATTGGCGAAGTGGCGCCCAACCAGGTGCTGAACAACAACAGCGCCACGCTGTGGCTGGCCGACGTGGTGACGCCGTTCCCGGTCGAGGGCGCGAAGGCCATCATTGTGCCGCCGAACTTCGAGCGGCCCAGCGCCAACAACAACGACGAGCAGCCGGTGAGCAACCTGCCGTCGGTGCTGTTCAGCTTCAACACCGCGCGCAACCGGTGGGAGGGTAACTTCAGCGGCTTCAACGAAGGCGGCCTGTACCAGGTGCAGTACTTCGTGAAGACCGGCGGGCAGTATTACGCCTCACCGCGCATTGGCTTTGTGGACCGTATCAACCTGCCCGACGCGTGGGAGCCTGACAACACGCCCGGCGCTGCGCCGTGGCTCACCGTGAATTCGGTGCAGGGGCATAACTTCCACAACAGCGGCGACGAGGACTGGGTGCGGTTCAGCTCGCCCGCAGGCGCGGCCACCTTTGCCGTGCTTGCGCCGCGCCCCCGCTGCGAGGCGGTTGTCGAGCTGTATCGTGCGAGCGACTTGGCCAACGGCAACAACACCCCGCTGCGCACGGAGGCCAGCCCCGGCCCCGGCGAGGAGGTGGTGTTCACGCAGAACTTCGACGCGGCGGACCAGTACCTGTTGCGCATTCGCAATGCGGAGGCATCGGTGTTTGGGCAGGACACGTCGTACCTGCTGCTGGGAGCGGTGGGCACGGGCGGGCTGCTGTCCACGGCGCTGTTCATCACCACGCTGGACGACGCCACCGGCGCGGTGGTCGAGGGGGCAAGCGTGCGCATCGGCTCATCCAACGCGGGCAAGACGAGCGACGAGGGCATCGTGCAGGTGGTGGTGCCTGACTACGGCAGCTACAACATCACCGTGACCAAGGAAGGCTATGCTGAGAAGAGCGAGCAGATATCCGTGAACAACAGCATCGAGCAGGCCGTAATCCGGCTGGGGCAAGGCGGCGACCCCGTGGACCCCGGCAAGGAAACCGGCGGCGGGTGTTCCTGCGGCCCGGAACAGGCAGCCCCCGGATTCTGGATGGGCGATGCGCTGGTGGTACTCTGTGTGCTGGCCCTGTTGGCTGGGCTTGGCAAGCGAAAGACCGCATAGCGAATAGATACGAAAGTGGCGGCCGGTGTTTCACCCGCCGCCACTTTTCGTTTATAAGGTAATTGCGAGTTAGTTACGGGACTCTTGCTTTGCATCGCAGGGCAAATAACCGGGGGATGTTGCTATCGCAGCATCAGCCACAAACGTCACGAACACCCGTGCTACGCGCTGCTTTATCCCCCTCCCCGCGTGCAGTACAATCGCGGTCTGCCAGAGGAGGCGTCCCTTGAAACGTGGTTTCCTTGTCGAAGAAAGCAGCGGACGGCGCGTGGCCGTGCGTGGCCGTGTCACTATTGGTCGCACGCATGATTGCGAGTTCATCATTGAAGACGGGGCCGCATCGCGTCGCCATGTGGAGGTGGCCCCGCGCGATGAGGGCTTCGTGTGGAAGGACCTCGGCAGCACCAACGGCACCCTGCTCAATGGCCGCGCCATGCTGGCCGGGGAATTGCGCGCGGGTGACATGATTCAGATTGGCGACACGGCCATCCGCTTTGTCGTCGAGGGCGACACCTCTTCACAGCCTGCCCTATCCCAAGGGAACGAACCGGCCTATTTTGCAGAGACCCTTTTCGATTCCCCGAGCGTCGAGCACCGAGTCTCCGGAAGCAGCAAACCGGTCGAGCTGCTGTCCGCCGTCTATGCCGTGGCGAACGAACTGGCCGCAGACTACGACCGCGACTCGCTGATGGAGCGGGTGCTTACGCTGGTGATGCGCGCCATCAACGCGCAGCGCGGGGCCATCTTCCTCACGATGGAGAATGGCGAGCTGGACCCTTCACCCGTGAGCGTGCGCGTAAGCGGGCGGGCCTCGCGTGATGGCATCCGCATAAGCCAGACCATCGCGGCCAAGGTGCTGCGCGAAGGCCGCAGCGTGCTATACACGGAGAACGACGACGCGGGCGAGATGGAGGCCACCGAGAGCATCCTCTCGCTCGACCTGCGCTCGATTGTCTGTGTGCCCCTGCGCGCGAAGGACCGTATCCTCGGAATCCTCTATATCGACAGCAACGTCCAAGGGCAAGAATATGGCGAGGACGATGTGCTGCTGGCCGCAGCCGTAGGCAACAGCGCGGGCCTAGCGCTGGACAACGCGCGCATGGCGCTTGAGATGTTGGACAAACAGCGCATCGAGCAGGACCTGCAAACGGCGTGGACGATTCAGGAAGGCTTCCTGGTAAAAGACTGGCCCGAGGGCGGCAGGCAATACCAGGTCTACGGCGAAACGCGCCCGGCCAAGACGGTGGGCGGGGACTTCTACGACTACGTACACCCGGCCCCCGGCAAGGTGGGTATCCTTATTGGAGACGTAAGCGGCAAGGGCGTGCCCGCCTCGCTGATGATGGCGCAGTTGCTGGCCAGCTTCCGCCTGCTCGCGCGCGACCATGAGTCGCCGGGGCAGGTGCTGCGGATGCTCAACACCGACCTTGCCAAGCGCAGCCGACGCGGCATGTTCTGCACGCTGCTGTACTTGTCGCTCGACCTGCGCACCGGCGAGGTGCGCGTGGCCAACGCGGGGCACCACCCCGTGCTCTGCATTGGGCCCAATGGCACGCGCGAACTGGGCGCGGCCTCGGGCCCGCCCGCCGGGGTGCTGCCCACGGGAGAGTGGGAAGAGAGCGTGGACACCGTGCAGCCGGGGGACACGTTGCTGCTCTATACCGACGGCATCGTCGAGGCCCAGAGCATGGGCACGCTGCATGAGAACAAATCTCCCAACGAATCCATCGAGCAGTACGAGATCGAGAACCTCAGCGTGGTGGCGCGGGCACACCATGCCCCGGCGCCGCATGTGCTGCTCGATGCCATCTTTAACGACGTGATCCGATTCTGCGCGCCCGGCGCGCCGCACGACGACTGCACGATGATCGCGCTGAAATACCTTGGACCCAACGCATGAATGCCCTGAAGGCGCGCGCCATCGAGGCGGTTGTGCAATCAGACCCGAGCCTGCTCCAGGCGCTGCGCGGCCTGGTGCGCGCCTATGCACGCAGCCGGGGATTCAACGCGAATACTGTGGACAATATTGTGCTGGCGGTGGACGAGGCCTGCGCGAATTCGATACGCCACGCCTACTCGGGGTGCGTGAACCATGCCCTGCGGCTGTGCCTTGGTGAAGAGGACGACAGCATAGTCATTGAGGTGAGCGACGAGGGCCGCCCGGCCCCCCGCGAGAAATTCGAAAAGCGACTGACGGAACCCCCGGCGGACTCGCAGGATGTGAAGCCTGGAGGATTGGGGATTCCCCTGATGCATGAGATATTCGACTCGGTCGAATTCGATTGCGGAGAGACCCAGGGAAACCGCGTGCGGCTGCGGCTGCGTCGACCGGACACAGGGAGTGGATGAATGGGACTGATCATCGAGCGCACGATTACCGCCGAGGCGGTGGTGTTTCAACCCTCGGGCGACGTGGACCTCAGCTCTTCCCCCGACCTGCGCAAGCACCTGCTTGCCGCGGGCAAGGAAGCCTGTACCATCGTGGCGGTCAACCTGTCCACGGTTGAATACATGGACTCCTCCGGCGTGGCCGTGCTGATTGAAGGGCTGCGCGCCGCGCAGGAATCCGGCAAGCAGTTCGTGCTTATTTCCCCCAGTACGCCCGTTGCCAAGGTGTTGTCCCTGTCGAGGCTCGATTCCGTGTTCGACATGCGAGAGGCGCTGTAAAGTCATGACCGCCGTTCTTGGTTATACCGGACGCACCACGCTGAACATCCTGTTCGCGGCGGCGAC
>JBIKMR010000082.1:0-15165 GCA_044359155.1 Candidatus Hydrogenedentales bacterium
TATCCGCGTCGGCCTGCTGGTCGCGCTGCAGGTGATCCCACCGAGTGAATATCACACGGCCATAGCTGTCGATGAACGGCGAGAAATCGCCCGAGGGGCTGTGGTCCAGGATATGCAGGTTGCTGCCGTTGCGGGCCATGCTCCAGAGCCCACTCACCGTATCGGCGGATTCGTATTCGTCGCGCTGCGGATACAACCTGCGGTCGCCGTTGCGGGGGCGATCACTGGTAAACAGGATGCGGCCATCGCTCGCGTAGACGGGGGTGACGTTGTTGTAGTCGGCGGGCTGCGGCAGCTTGGTGATCACCGCCGTCTCGTCTTGCCCAATGCCGGTTATCTCGTACATCTGGAAATAGACGGGGGTGTAGTCGTCCTGCGTGGTGCCGCCGATGACCATGCTGAAGAGTGCCTTGGTGCCCGTCCAATGGGGGTAGGGATCACGCACGGTGATGTCCTGTCCTGGCTGGGTACCATAGCCCAGTTCCGTCGTGAGGTTGCGCAGCGTGCCTTCGGCATAGCGGATGTAGAGGTCGCCTCCGCGCGGGGCACTATCGGTGTTTGACTTGTGCGTGCCAAAGGTAGACATGATGTTTGCGAAGTCGTCGCCAATGGGAACCTGGGTGACAAACATGATCGCCGCCTGCACCTGTTGCGGCTCGCCTTCGGGTTCGCCCTCGGGTGTGCCTTCCCCCTCTCCCTCGACAGGGGTCTCCCCTTCGTTGTCACCTTCCGCTTCGCCCTCGTCTTCTCCCTCACCCTCGGGGGTTTCGTCTTCCACCTCAATCAGGCCGCTCTTCGTTTCCATGTCGGTGCCTTCAGACGTGGTGACCGTGAGCGCCACCGTGTAGGTACCGGGGTTGGTGTATGTATGCGACGGCGATTCCGCTGCGGAGGATGCACCATCCCCAAAGGTCCATGCGAAGGTAACACCCGTGCCCGTGCCGGGCACGCTTTCGTTGGTGAACTGCACCGCAAGTGGGGCGTTGCCGGAAATAGGTGACGCGCTGAATGCCGCCGTGGGGGCGGTTTGCGGGCAGCCGCTTACGAACAGCAGCACGGCAAGCGCGGACAAAGAACTGGAAACAAACCGGAATAATCGCATGGTCACTACCTCCCATATGGCCTGCGAATGCACAGGCACGATCGAATCGTACCACCGAATTTGCCTAATGCAAGTCCTGCAATAATGGGAGGTTAGGGACAATTTTTGTCACTGAAAGAATCCGGTTTTTACTTTACCTAAGCAGAGCGTATAGTTAGGTTTATGGGAATCGGGAGGGTTATTCAGATGCGCAAATTGTTTATCGGCTTGGTGCTGGGATTCAGCCTGCTCGCCGCTGCCGAAACCGCCATTGTGGAACGGGAGACCAAGACCAGCTTTGCCCCACACTGGGAAGTGTCTGGAACGACCCTTGCCTGCACGGGGGTTGCCGTGCGGCAAGTCTATGGATTCGACGTCTATGGCATTGGGCATTACGGCGACCCAGCGGACGCCCCCAAGCCGGAAGCCACCGCCGAGGAAAAACTGGCGCACTGGATCAAATCTAGCAAGACCAAGGCCATGATCATCAAGTTCGTGTTTCATGCAGACAAGCAGAACATGCGCAACTTCGCGGGCAAGTCCCTAGAAGACGCGGGCTACACCGGCGAGAAGCAGGAGAAGTTTCTGGAAGCCTTTGCGCAAGACTACTCGTCCGGCAGTGAAGCCAAGCTGATAGCCACCGGCAGCACGCTGCGTGTCGAGATAGACGGCCAGGACAAAGGTTCGTGGGACGATGCCGACCTCGTGCGCGCCCTGTGGGAATGCTGGCTGGGCAATAAGAGCGTGCTGAAAAAGCGCGAAGGGTTGGTGACCCTGCCGGAGGTGAAACCCGCCGGGAAATAGTCTCTTAAAGAAAGGGCGAGCAAAGCCGGGCAATTCCATCACGTAATCGAATCGGCAAGGTCCGACCATGCATATCCTCCAGAGAAACGGACCTCGATCGGCCTATCTTGTCCAGCATGATCTCAGTCAGCAACTGGGCAAGCTTCGGGTCGTAGCATTCGAGATTGAACTCGAAGTTGAGGCGCAGGCTGCGGGGGTCCCAGTTGGACGACCCCACGAAGCACGCCACCCCGTCCACGATGAACAGTTTCGAGTGATCAAAGGGCGGCGGAGAAAACCAAACGCGGCAGCCGCTTTCGAGCACCTGCCACAACTGCGCAGCAGCCGCCCACTGCACAAGTAGGAGATTGTTCTTCTCTGGTAGCACGATATCAACGGATACGCCGCGCATGGCCGCTATGTTGAGCGCGGTAATCAGTGCCGCATCAGGAAGAAAATACGGCGTGCAAATCAGCGCCGTCTCACGCGCCGCCCCCAATGCACCAAGCAAGGTCTGACGAAACGTCTCGAAGTCGTCGCTCGGTCCATCGGGCATACCCCTTGCCAAGGAATATCCGCACGGTAGCGCCGCAACAAACCACGGCTCCCCCGCCAGTTCTTCGCCCGTGCAAAAACGCCAGTCATCCGCGAAGACTTCTTGCAAATGCGCAACCACCGGCCCGGTCACGCGGAAGTGGATGTCCTGCACCGGGTGGGATGGCTGCAAGGCAAGGAGATGGCCCTCGCGAATATTTGCCCCGCCAAGGAATCCCGTCACGCCGTCCACAACCATGAGCTTTCGATGCGAGCGCAAATTGAGATACGGCAACAACCACGGTTTGCTGGGCGGCAGAAAGCGCGCATTGGGAATGCCCGCCTGGCTCAAGAGCCCCGGCATACTTGGCCGACTGTATCGCGCGCCCACATCGTCGATAATGACCCTCACTTGAACACCGCGCGACTGCGCATCGACAAGCGCCCCCAGTAGTTCCTTACCGGCACGGTCGTTGTCAAAAATGTAGGTACCCAGTGTAATGCTTTGCACTGCCCCGCGGACCGCATCGAGCATGGCCGGAAAAAACTGGTCCCCATTCACCAGCGGCGTCACCTCATTGCCCGCCAGCAGTGGGCGATCGATAACGCGATCGATGAGTTGTGTCAGCGGGGCGAGGTATTCGTAGCGCGATGGCAATGCCTGCCGTAAAACGGCGGGACTATACAAGTCCCCCACCGTGGTCTCTTTGCGGCGTTGGTCCACCCCCAATTTTCGCGCACGCCGCTGAATACGGTTGATTCCCAACCAGACGTAGAGCAGGGTGCCAAGTATCGGCGTCAGCCAGATTAGCCCAACCCAAACGATGGCGGAACGTACATCGCGTTTGTTCAGCAGCGCATGGCTAGACGCCACCACAGAAACAAGCAGGTTAACCAGCGCCGCCAAATAGGGCCATGCGCTTCCATTGCCGAGCCATGAATACACGATTCACTACCCCGAGCAGGCGCTACTTCTTCCCGTACCCCTCGGCAGGTTCGCCGCTGTCCTCTAACTTGCCGCAGGCCCAGAGCACGCCCCGCGTTACGAGGTCGAGGTAGCGAGCATCGGCAACCGTTTCGGTATTGTGCCCAAGCGTGGTCGAGAACACGCGTGCCTTCTTCTCGCCGTACTCGCTGGTCCATACCACGGCGGACTCGGTGAAGCCGGGCTTGCGGTTGGGCTGTTGGGTGCCTTGGGCCAGCATCTTAGTGCCTTCGCGCACGACGATGTTGTTGTAGAGTTCCTCGTTGATGGTCGTCCAATCCGCAAAGCCGACCACCGCCGGGTGGGACTTGTCGGTGTACACCACCTCGATGGGCTTCTGCGGGCCGTGGCCCGAGGACTGCACGCCGAGATAGTCGAACCAGAGCGAATCGTTCGTTCCCGGCTCAACGGGCTTGGCCACGCTGGCGGCGGTGCGGTAGCAGTGCATAGCGCAGTGCAGGTTCACGCCGGGGGTGCCCGCCTTGTGCGGGGCCAGCACGCCCTCGACCACCGCAAGGTCCTTAATGTCCGAGGCGCACTCGTCGTGGATGACCACGTCGTAGCCGTCGGCGTACTTGGGGTTGCCCAGCATGGGCAAGGGCGGGGCCGTGCTGGTGTCGGCGGAATAGATAACGTCCACCGCCACATTGGCGCGCGACTCGATGCCCTGCTCAATGATGTCCTTCTGCGCGGCATAGTCATGGCAGCAACCTCCCGCAATGAGCAACGCCTTCAACGGCGGCGGCACTTCCTGCGCCAAGGCTGCCGGTGCCCCTGCCAACACCAGAACACAAGCCCAAATATGCTTGGAAGTAATCATGACCCACGCTCCTTTTAAAACCATGCCCGGCGAGATTATGCATTTTCCCCGAACTCGCCGCACAAAAAAGTGTAGTGGCGGGGGTCAATGCCCCCGCCACTACAAAGTCAAAAAATTCTACTTGGTCTCTTCCTCAATGAACCCGTGATACAAGCCCATGTAGTACGGCAGCAGGAACGCGGTGCCGTTGGCCAGCATCTTGCCGTTGCCGTTGTGGTCGAGTTCCCACGGGTCGTGGTTCCAGTGGTTCACGTAGCGGTTCTCGATAGGCAGCACTTTGCCATCCACCAGGTGGCCACGCTTCTCGTAAGGGGGGATGTACAAGTCCTTGCCCTGCTGCTGCCAAGCCAGATGGACGATGTCCAAGCGGTGGCTGTTCTGGAAGCTCCAGTTGCAGCGATCCAGCGGGAACCCCTTCAGGGTGCCCATGCTATCTTCCAACCAATCCGGACGCGGCACGATGGGGAATTCGCCCCATATGTTTGCATAGGTGGCCTTTAGCCCAAACGCGGCGTAGGCAAAGTTGAATAGCGGATTCCGCTCCGGCTCGACGTGGGCGTAATACTGGTAGAAGGAGTAGCGCATGAGGTTCTTCACCTCTTCGCTCTCGGCGTACTTTACGATGTTGTAGAAACTCATTATCGCCATCTCGTTGTCGGACTGGTTGCCCGACCCCACGCCAAACTGAATCTTCGGCACGGTGGCGTTCAGGTGATAGCCGTGCTCCTCCATGAGCATCTGCTTCTCTTTAAGGTACTTGTCATCCCCGGTGATGTGCGCCGCCACCGTGAGGTACGACAACATGCTCAAGGAATTCAGCCCCCGCTCGTGCCACCAGTCCTCGTTGCCGTTCATGTCTTCCGGCCCGTAAATTCCCCAGCGCGTCGGGCGTCCGTCGTGCTCCATCAAGCGGAAGTCATGCTCGATCAAGTGGTCGGTCAAATCCCCCACCACCTCGCGTACCCGCTCCTTCTCTTCCTCGGTATCCGCGCAGTAATCGTAATACGCCGGGTAGAAGAAGTAATGCCCGTCCAACTCGTCCGAGCTCGTGTCACTCTTCCAATACCATTCGCCATCGGCGCTCACGGGCCAGCGGTTTTCATACACCTTCCAAAGCGCGTCGGTCTTCGCGTCTTCCTTGTCCCGCTCCACGCGGCCATCGTTGGGATTCGGACCACTGGTGGGAAGGATGGTGCGGGCTACATAGCCATGCGGCGGCTCGGGCGTTCCGCCCTGCGTCACCTTCTGCAAGAAGCGAATCGCCTCGAAGACTTTCTTCGCCCGCTCTTTGTACACCGGCTCCTTCAGCGCGCCATACGCAAAGGCCTCGCCCGTGCCATACATCGTCGTCCAAAGCCCGTCGTTGTCGCTGTCGTGCTGGCGTATCTCGCTGCGGTCGCCCGGCTTGGCTAGCGACACTTCAGACACATACCCAAACGGCGTGCGCCGAATAAGGTCAAGTTCCTTCTCGTAGTGCTCCGCCTTCTCGCGCAGGGTCATGCTCTTGAAATGAATCCGACCTATGCCGCCAGCAGTGGCCACCCAAGCGCCGCCTTCGCCATCCACCGCGATCGCGCGGATTTCATCGTTGGGCAGCCAGTACGTTCCTTGCCGGTAATGCCACGCGCCATTGCGCCAGCACACCACGCCCTTCTTGGTGCCAAACCACACCGAGCCATCCGCCCCCGCTGCCGCGCAGGTGAAGCTGGTGTAGGGAAGGCCGTCCTTGCCTTCGAAGAACTGCCAGCCCTCCGCCGTCTGCCGGGCCACGCCCGCCTGCACGCCAAACCACAACTTGCCCTCCACGTCCTTCGTCACGGCCTGCGCCTTGCTCCCCTGCCACAAGCGCCCCATGCCGTCTTCCACGTCCTCCGCCTTCGGCGGTTCCTCACTTGACAGCTTCACCGGCGTGGTCTTGGCAAACGCGCCGCCGTTGAAGAAGTAGGCTTGCGTCGCCCCCTGCGCCACCACCGCGCCATCCAGCAGGGTGATGCTGCTCACGTCGGCAAGAGAATCCCCCTCGGTCGAGTTGGGATAGTGGGTAGCCAGCTCTTGCGGGTAGGTGCCGATCTTGTAGGGGTGGGCATCGGCTGCGGCAAGGTGGGATAGGCATAGAAGGGAAAGGATGCAGAGAAAACGGAGGGGAATGGGGACGGTCATGCAGTTACTCCTGGGGGTTAGCCGGATGGACGCGCAAATACCACGCCCGTGACCCCGGCAATCTGTTCATCAGGCGCGCGGCGCAGGCTGGAAAACACCACCAGCCTCACCGGCTCACCCGTTTTCGTATGGTGTACCGTTTCGTATCCGCTGCACGCGCCGCCGTTTAGCAGCGCGGCAAGCGCATCCGCATCGCGTGCGGCTTGTTCATCACTCGCCAACATCGCCATCGAACACCCCGTCAGTTCGGCGGGGCCATAGCCGTACAGTTGTTCCACGGCAGGGCTCACATAATTGATGCAGCCCGTTTCATCCAGCGAGAAGAAGACACCCGCGAGTCCTTCCACGTATCCCCGGAAGCGCGCCTCGTTTTGTCGCAGCACCCCTTGGTGATCGCGGATATCACGTATGTCCACCGCCAGCACTACCGCCCCCTCCACTTCGCCTTCTTCGTCCTCGAGCGGCGTCCACGTGAGGCGCAGTGTAGCGGACGCGCCACCGGCGGTCACGTGCTCGCTGTCTGTATCGACCCGCGTTTCCCCGCGAAGGATTCGCCGGAATGCATTTTCATCGGCGTCGGCATAGCCCGACGCGCTCAGGTCGGTCAGACGCGTGCCCGGCCAAGTGCGCGCAGGGCGACCATACAGCCGCTCCGCTGCCGTGTTGGCAAAGGTCACCCGGCCCTGCCGGTCCAGCGCGAACACTGCCCCGCCTGCCCCTTCAATCAACTGGCGGTAGAGCGGCGGCTCGGCGTATTCGTCCTCATCCTCCATCGCCGTATCCTCCGGCGGAACCCCCAACGGGGCTGGCTTACGAGACAATTCCCACGCGGCACCCAGCGCAGCCGCAGCCATGCTCGCCAAAGACTCGGTGGACGCAGGCCACGGAGTGGTGGACGTGGCGTGCTCCATGATCAGCGCGGCGGCTATCCCTTCGCGCACATGCACCGGCACTGCCAGCAAGGCACAGGGCGCAGGAGTCCACGGCACGGCGGCGGCATAGGAAGCGGTGCGCGGGTCCAGGCTGGCATCGCGCACGGAGAGCGTGGGCGCGGCGTCGAGCGCGGCAAAGAGCAGCGGGTGGTGCTCGCGCTCCAGCGCCACCGGCGCATGAATCCCCGGCTCCAGCTTGTCGGCGCGGTGCGTAAGCAACAGCCGCTCGAACGCGCCCTCCACCTGCCATAGCGTGCAGCGGGTGCCGTCTGCCGCCGTCAACAAGCGATGCGCCGCGTCTGCCACAAAGGTATCGTAATCGTGTCCATGCCGGGCGAAGGCCTCGCTCAAGGCAGCAGCGGCATCCCGCGTCTGCAACCAGCGGTGCTGCTCTTCTTCCTTATGCTGCTCCAGCGCGCGCACCTTGGCACGGTGCAGTTCGATCTCTTCGCTCGCGTGGCGCAGTTTTCGGCGCGTCGTCTGGATGGCCTGCACATAGGCCTCGGGAATATACATCGCGTCTTCGGTAGCGGCCTCGTCGGACACCTCTGCCAGCGCGCCATCGGAAGGTCCGGCAATCGACAGTGCCTCGCCCGTCTCACCGGGGGACTTGCGTACTGCCTCGGCGGTAATCACCAACGGCATCTCGCGGCTGTGTACCCGCTCGGAAACCTCGGCGGACAGATCGTCCAACGCCTCGAACAACTGGTCCACTTCCCGAATCCGCGACCGGGGCCGAAAGCCAAGCTGCCGGTCGAGCACATCCACCCGGCGGGTGCGCTTCATAAATTCGCGCAATGGCCGCCCCACCGAGCGCGACACAAGCCAAGCCGCCAGTGCGGCAATGGCCAAGCCAATCCCCACCCCCACCAGCGTGCGGTTCCGCAGGTCGTGCTCCCCTTGCAGCAGCGCACTTTCGGGCACGCCCGCAAGCAGCACCAGATCCTGCTCGCTAGCCAGCGCATAAGGGCGCGCCACAAACCACCATGCGCCCTCGGGAATGCGTTGCGCGTAGGCGGATTCGGGCGGGTAGGTATCGGTAAGCCAACGCTTCAAACCGCCACCCATAGGGTGCGCGGCAAACGAGACAGCAGCAAGGTCTGGCGCTAGAGCCACCGCCACGCTATCCCGCGTGGCCACCAGCTTCTGTTCCAAGCCCCGTGCCCGCACCGCCTCGTCGGTCGTGTTCGTCAACTTCACGCCGACGTTAATCCACACTGGCGGCAACACATCCCGATCAAACACCAGGCTCCCCTGCATCAACGCAGATTCGGCCACGTTCCACCGCAGCTCTGGCGTGCCGTACCGGTTTCCGCCCACCAGCCCGCGCATCGCGGTAAGGGCCTCTTGATAGTCCGCATCTTTCTCCATGCCCAGCAGCGGCTGGGCTGGCTCTTCATCCGCGCGCTCGGTGGCCGCGCTGTTCCAACGCTCCCACACCGTGTTCCGCGCGGGGTCTCCCTCCACCGTGCGCCGCGTGCGCCATGCCTCGCCATCGCGCTGGATTTCCCACGCGCGCTCATCCCCCGCCCGCAGGCGCAGCGCTTGAATGTCCGGCTGATAACGTAGTAGCAGCACCATGCGGGCGCGCAGGGCATTGGTATCTTCCAGCAGTTGCGGTTCCGCCACCAGCACATCGCGCACCGAGGCCAACACGGTATGGGCGGGCAGGAGGTCGAGGTCGAGCGCAGCGTGAAGTCCATCCACCGCAGCGTCCAACTGCACCGAAGCGCGCCGTTCCAGGGTTTCCAGGCGTGTCGTCATGGCCAGCAAGGCCATTCCTGCGGCAGCAACGCCCACCATGAGCGCAAAGACCACGAATAAACTGAGCGCAAGCGGAAGGGAGAAATGGCCTTCGCGCCGCTCTCTGCGCTTGGTGCGAGACATGAATGGGCGAATCCGTGCCGGTAGTACTGCCACGCGGCAACTGCCGCCCCCGCATCGTAACGCATCTGCCCGGCCCCGGCCAACCTGCCCGAAACATCCCCCCGCTTTCCCCAGTCCATCTGCAACTTGTATCATGCGCGCCCGCATGGCACGCTGGAGCGATACGGGCTGCGGTACTGGAGTCATCGCAGGCAACCCCGGGGGAGGACCGAGAATGAGAACGACATGGATGCGCCACGCGATAATGCTGGCGCTAGCGGCAACTGCCGCATGGAACGCCGCAGCACAAGCGCCACCGACGCTGAAGCTGGAACGGGACGACCGCGTGGTCTTTCTGGGCAACACCTTCGCCGAGCGCCTCTACCACTTCGGGCATCTCGAGTTGCTGCTCGGCTCGCGCCATGAAGACCTGAACCTGACCTTTCGCAACTTGGGGTGGTCGGCGGATGAGATCACCCTCATGCCGCGCCCGCTGGATTTCGGCGGGGTGCATGAGCACCTGACCATGCAGAAAGCGAACGTGGTCTTCCTGTTTTACGGCTACAACGAATCCTTCGGGGGGCCCGACAAGCTGGCCGAGTTCAAGCAGAACTACGTGGATTTTGTGGACGGCCTGCTGGGGCATCCCTTTGCGGGAACCAAGCCCACGCGGCTGGTGCTGGTCACCCCCTATCCCATCGAGTCGCGCCCCGAGATTGTCGGCGGCGTCGAGGCGCAGAACGCCAACCTCAAGCTCTACAGCGCGGCGATAGCCGAAGTGGCCGCCGAGCGTAAGCTGCCCTGCGCAGACATCTATGCCGCCGTGGCCGAGTGGCAGCAGTCCCACCCCAATTTCCCCCTAACCCACAACGGCATCCACCTCACCGCCTTTGGCGACTGGGCCGTGTCGCGCATCATCCTCACCGCCCTGGGCCTCGCGCCAACCACGGCGGAGTTTGCGCAGGACACTGCCAATCCGGCGGCTTTCGTGAAGGGGCCGGGCGTGCGCGTGCTGAAATCGGACGGCGGTGCGCTGGAATTGGAATTGAAGGTGGACTATTTAGGCGATGTCGACCCTCCGGAAGATGCCCCCCAAGGAGCACCCCAGGAACACGGCAGGATCAAGCTGGGCAGCCTGCCGCCGGGGCGCTATACGTTATCTCTGCCGGGCGGCAGCACCATCGAGGGTGACGAAGCTGCATGGGCTGAGGGCATGCCGCTCACCGCGTCCCCCTTTGCCGCCAAAGCCAACGCCGTGCGCAAGGACATCAACTTCAAGAACCGCCTCTTCTTCGACAAGTGGCGCGCGGTGAACGGCTACTACATCTACGGCGGGCGCAAGGAACCCTTCGGAGTGATCAGCTTCCCCCCAGAAATGCAGCGCTTCGAGGAACGCGTGACCGAGTATGACGGCAAGATTCAGAAGTCGCTCAAAGAGCCCCTGACTGTTCGCGGCACCCTGCGCCGCGTGGGAGAATAACCATGACCACGCACATGCGCACCCTGGCGATCCTAGCCCTCGCCGCCCTACCCCTGCCCGCCCTTGCCCAAGATGTAAAGGCCATCGAACCCAACCGGGGCGGAGACGTGGACCTCTCTTCGCAAGACCCGAAGGTCGCGCGCGAACGCCTCTTCCCTGCCGAGGGCTATGAGGTGGAGCTGGTTGCCAGTGAAAAGGAGTTCCCCCTGCTGGCAAATCCCGTGGCCATCAGCTTCGATGGGCGGGGGCGGCTCTTCGTCGCCACCATGCCGTCGTACCCGCAGCGCCTGCCCGACGACGAACCCGACGACAAAATCCTCATCCTCGAAGACATCGACAAGGATGGCAAGTCCGACAAGTGCGACGTGTTTGTGGACAAACTGCATGTGCCCACGGGCTTTGAACTGGGTGACGGCGGCGCATATGTATCGGCGCAGCCCGACATCCTCTTTGTGAAAGACACCGACGGCGACGGCAAGGCCGACCACCGCGAGACCGTACTCCACGGCTTTGGCACTGAGGACAGCCACCATGCCATACACGTATTCGTGTGGGGACCGGACGGCGGCCTCTATTTCCAGGAAGGTACCTTCCACCACTCGCAGGTGGAAACCCCCTACGGCCCCGTGCGCCTGAAAGACGCGGGCCTCTTCCGCTACAAGCCCAGCCAGCAATACCTCGAAGTCTTCGTCACCTACGCCTTCGCTAACCCGTGGGGACACATCTTCGACAAGTGGGGACAGAACTTCATCGCCGACGCGTCGGGCGGCTCGAACTACTTCGGCCTGCCCATCACCGGCTACAAGCCCTACCCCAAGAAGAGCAGCGGGATGAAGGTCTTCACATCCGTGGTGCGCCCCACGGCGGGCTGCGAAATCGTGAGCAGCCGCAACTTCCCCGATGAAGTGCAGGGCGACTTCCTAGTAAACAATTGCATCGGCTTCCAGGGCATCAAGCACCACGACGTGATCGAGGAAGACTCCGGCTTCACCAGCAAGGAAATGCCGCCGCTACTCTACTCGACCGACATCAACTTCCGCCCCGTGGACATCGAGTTTGGTCCCGATGGCGCGCTCTACATCGTGGACTGGTTCAACCCGATGATCGGCCACATGCAGTATTCCCTGCGCGACGAGGGCCGCGACCATTCGCATGGCCGCATCTGGCGCATACGCTACAAGGACAAGCCCCTCATCGAGCCCGTGCTCACTGAGGGCAAGCCCATCCCCGAATTGCTCGAGGCCCTCAAGCAATATGAAGACCGCACCCGCTATCGCGCCCGCAACGAACTGCGCAGCCGCAACGCCGACGACGTGGCCGCCGCGCTGGAAACCTGGATTGCCGCGCTGGACCCCGCCGACCCGCTCTACGAGCACAACCTGCTCGAGGCGCTCTGGCTCAAGCAGAGCATCAACCGCCCCGACCCCGCCCTGCTCGACAAGATGCTGGCGGCAAGCGAACCCCGTGCACGTGCTGCGGCGGTGCGCGTGGCGCGGCATTGGCGACGTGAAGTGGACGGCATCCTGCCGCGCTTGGAAAAGGCCGTGACGGACGAATTCCCCCGTGCCCGGCTGGAGGCCATCACCGCGCTCAGCTACATGAATTCGTGGGAAGCCATGCAGGCGGCCATCAAGGTCCGAGACCTGCCCATGGACTACTACCTCGACTATGGACTCAACGAAACCACCACCGCCCTCGAGGAACACTGGAAGCCCGCCGTACTGGCAGGAAAGATCAGCCTCGATCAGGACCCCGAGATTGGCAACTTCCTTGCCAGCCGCATGAGCGCCGACGAACTCGCCAACATCCTCGATAGCCCCGTCGCGCTGGAACAGGTACTCACCCGCCCGGGCGCAAGCGACGGCGCACGCCGCGCCGCCGTGGCCAAGTTGGCCGAAGCCCATGGCGGAGACATGGCCGCCGCATGGTTGCAAGCCTACGCCCGGGTAAACGTGGCCGCCGTAAATGAAAAGAACGTGACCCTCGAGCAATACGCCAAGCTCCTGCTTGAACAGTCGCCGGAAACCTTGCGCGCACACAGCGCAGATTGGGAATCCCTTGCGCGTGTGGCCCAAACCAACCGCCTGCGCCAAGCCGCCTTCGTGGCCATGGCCCGCTCCGATGGCAACGCCGAACGCGCCTGGAAGCTCGCGCAGGAAGATTCCGGCCTGCTGCTGGACCTGCTCGCCGCCGCCCCCGAGTTGGGCAGCGACGCACTCCGCAACGACTTCTACCCCCGTGTGCGCGGCTTGATGGACGCCAGCGGCAATGTCGGCACCACCAACCCTACCCCCCCCACGGGCCGCTATGTGCGCATAGAGCTGCCGGGTGACAAGCGCGTGCTAACCGTCGCAGAGCTGGAGATTTACAGCGACCGGGAAAATGTGGCCAAGCAAGGCAGTGCCAGCCAGTCAAGCACCGCCCACGGCGGCGAAGCCAAGCGCGCCATCGATGGCAACCCCTCGCCCGAATTCCAATCCAACGGCCAGACCCACACCGGCGAGGAAGCCAACCCCTGGCTTGAGGTGGACCTCGGCAAGCCCTACGTCATTGACTTCATACGCGTGCTCAACCGGCGCGACGATGACACCGGCAAGCGCCTCGACCCCTTCAATCTTCAGGTGCTCGACGAGAATCGCATTCCCGTGTTCATGCAGAACGAGATTCCCGGCAATGAACGCAGCATCCGCGTGGACGTGAAGAGCGATCCCGCAGGCGCGCTCCGCCGCGCAGCCTTGGCCGCCCTCGCTGATCTGGACACCGGTGCAGGCGATACCTTCGCCCTGCTCACCGAAGCCTTCGGCAAAGACGAGGAACGCGCCCTCGCCGTACGCGCCCTAGCTTCGCTTCCTGCTGCCGCATGGCGCCCCGAAAGTGCGGAGACCCTCTCCGCCGCGCTGGGCGCATACGTCGGCGCGGCGTCTCCCGAAGAGCTCGCCAGCCCCTCGCTGCGTGCCGCCATCGAATCCGCCAACCGCCTCGCCGCGCTGATGCCCTTGCAACAGGCCGCCGCGCTCAAGGATCAAGTCGTCGGCAACCAGTTGCAGGTGCGCCACATCAGCGCGCTCGAACACAAGATGCAATACGACAACACGGAGCTGATCGTCCGCGCCGGTGCCCCCGTCGAGATCATCTTCGACAACCCCGACCTCATGCCCCACAACTGGGTGCTCGGCACGCCCGGCTCGATGGAAGATATCGGCCTGGCCGCAGACGCGGAAACCACCAGCCCCGAGGCCGCAGCACGCCAATACCTGCCCGAGCATCCCGCCATCCTCCAGCACATCGACCTCGTGCAGCCCGGCAAGACCGCCTCGCTCCGCTTCACCGCCCCCACCGAACCCGGCGACTACCCCTTCCTCTGCACCTACCCCGGCCACTGGCGCATCATGAACGGCGTCATGCGCGTGCTCGAAGACCTGCCCCCCGTCTCGGGAGACGGCGGCCTCGTCCGCCTTTGGCAGGACTACGAACTCACGCCCCCCATCGCCATCGTCAACCAGATGGACCCCGAGCGGGGCCGTCCTCTCTTCGACGCCGCCGCCTGCAGCCGCTGCCACGACGCCACCGGAGAAGACCGCACCCTCGCCCCCCCGCTCTCGGAAATTCGCACCCGCTTCTACCCCGAAAGCCTGCTCGAGCATATCCTCCACCCCTCACGGAAAGTGACCAACGAATACAAGGCAATCAGCGTAACCCTCAAAGACGGACGTGAATACAGCGGTGCCGTAGCCACCGACGGCGCAGACGCGCTGACGCTGCGCCAAAACCTGCTCTACCCCGACTTCACGGTTACCCTCAACAAGGCCGACATCCTAACCACCAACCCCGCACCCACCGCCTCCATGATGCCCCAGCACCTGCTCGCAGGCTTAAAGCAAGAAGAAATCTACGCGCTGCTGGCCTACATCCTGGAGGTAAAGCCCGAACCCACGGAAACCAAGCACCAACACCACGCCCATCACTAACGAGTAAATTCCGGTGTCGAGGCAGCCCAAAGCGGCTGCCGTTGTGTGTGGGCGGCAAGCCCAAGATGTCGACGGTGTGCCTTGCAAGTCTTGAGGAAGCTGCAGTGCAAAACCCGGATTCCATAGCGGAGGAGCTTCATGGAAACAGCAGACTGGGGCTGTCCGTGGTTTGGAGCGCATTGAAAACCGTGTGCCCTTTCCGCCTTGCGCCATGGCTAATCAACATCTTCTATTGCGGCTGGGCTTCCTTCAGCAGCTTTTGTATCTTGTCTACCTTCGGCAGGGCGACAGCCTTTACGTAGCGGTTGTTGGGGTTGCGGCATACGTAGTTCTGGTGGTAGGGCTCGGCCGGGAAGAATTCGGTGAGGGGTTCCAGCGTGGTGACGATGGGTCCAGGGAATTTTCCTGAGGCGTTGTGCTTGGCAATCAGGCCTTCCGCCGCCGCCTTTTCCTCTGGCGTGGCGTAAAACACGGTTGAGCGGTACTGCGGGCCGCTGTCCGCTCCTTGGCGGTTGAGAGTGGTGGGGTCGTGGGTGGCGAAGTGCAGGTCGAGCAG
>JBIKMR010000083.1:0-15145 GCA_044359155.1 Candidatus Hydrogenedentales bacterium
CCAGCGTTTCCACCCCCGGCGTTTCGAGTACGGCAGCGGCCAGCGCTTCCTCATGCTGTGCGTAAAAGGCGCATGTGGTCTGGGCCATGGCCAGCGGGCCGTAGCGATCAATCACCAAACCCGGCAATGCATCGCTCTCGCCAAACACCCAGCGGTACGCTGCGCTGCCCGGAAAGCATCGCTCTCGGTATAGGCGTGCCGCGTCCAGCCGCGCGCGCCAGAAGTCGGCGTCCACGCGAATGGGCGTGGCGTCCAGCATCCGCACAGCGATGCCACCCTCTTCCTGAAAGAAGCCACGCCCCAACAGCTTACCGTCCTGCGTGCTCACGTCCAGCAGGTCGCCATCCGTAATCTTCGGCAGGCGTGCGAACTCATTGCGATACGCCCACCGGTGCCCCTGCAACAGGCGGCGTTCTTCCTTCGGCTTCAACTGGGCGGTCATTACGGTGATCATGGTGCGGCGACTCGATTCTGGAAAATAAACGTAAGCCTTTAGTGTAGCCGCCGATGCACGCCGATTAACACCGATAGGGCGTGATAAATGCTGGTGAAGGTATCTCCTTCCAGGTTTTGGTTCTATCGTATTTCCCATCGGAGTTTATCGGCGTGCATCGGCGGCTGAAATCAGCCTGCCATCCAGCTCCTCAATTCAGGCAAGCAGCCTTGCCGAATGCGACCGAGACATGCGCCCTTCCCACTTGCTCTGGTATGCTCGCGGTTTGTTGGCATTCTGGGTAAACCATGCGCATCCTCCATGTTTACAAGGACTTCGACCCGCCCATCCATGGCGGAATCGAGAAGCATATCGCGCTGATGTGCCGCTACCAGCGCGAATGGGCGGAGGTTCGTGCGCTGGTGTGTGGACGTCGCACAGGCACCATCGAGGTACAGCGCGATGGCACGCGGGTGACGGAAGTTGGGGAATGGGGGCGGTTTCAAAGCGCGCCTGCCGCGCCCAGTTTTCCTTGGCACATGGCGCGGGCAAAGGAAGACGTGGTGGTGGTGCATACGCCCAACCCGACGGCGGAGATTGGCTGGCTGCTGGGCCGCCCCAAGGGCAAGCTGGTGGTGCGTTACCACAGCGACGTGGTGCGCCAAGCCTCGGCCATGCGGCTCTATGCGCCGGTGCTGATGCAATTCCTGCGCCGTGCTGCTATCATTTTGCCCACCTCCCAGCCGTATCTCGATAGCTCGCCTTTCTTGCAGCCCCTGCGTGATCGGTGCGAAGTGGTGCCGCTGGGCATAGAACCGGAAGCATTTCAACACCCAGACCCCGCCCGCGTGGCGGAACTGCGGCGGCAACATGGCGACAACTTCGTTTTATTCTCCGGTATGCACCGGTATTACAAGGGCCTGCGCTGCCTCGTCGAGGCGGCACCGGGCATTCGGGCCAAGCTTGTGATAGCAGGCGATGGACCAGAGCGCGCCGCGATGATGCAGCAGGCGCAGCAAGCAGGCGTGAACGCGCACTTTCCCGGCAGCCTCAGCCATGAGGACCTGGTGGCGCATCTGCACGCCTGTGCGGTGTTTGTGTTTCCCTCGGTCGAGCGCAGCGAAGCCTTCGGCATTTCCATCATGGAAGCGCACGCGGCGGGCAAGCCCGTCGTCGCCACGCGCCTGGGCACGGGGGTCGAGTACATCAACGAGCACGACCGCACCGGGCTCAACGTGCCGCCGCGCGATCCTGCCGCGCTGGCGGACGCGGTGAATGCGTTGTTGGCAGACGCGCCCCGGCGCGCCCGCATGGGCGCGTATGCGCGCGACCGTATAGTTCGGGACTTCGACGTGCGCACGATAGCCCGCCGCGAGTTCGAGTGTTACCAGCAGGTGTGCGCATGATTCCCGAATACGCCATCTACGCCTACACCTTCGTGGCCACCTTTCTGCTTTCCCTGTTTGGCACCTTTGGAATGCGCCGCTTCGCGGTACGCCTGGGCGTGCTCGACAACCCCGGCCACCGCAAGGTGCATGTGGAACCCGTGCCGCTGCTCGGTGGCGTGGGCATCGTGGGCGCGTTCTATCTCTTCGCGCTGGCGCACATCATCGGGCTGGCCTTGCTGTCACTTTCGGGCAACACCTGGATGGAGCAGAACCTGCTGAATTTTCTGGGCGAAGACGCCAAGATCAAGGTGGCTGGTTTTCTCGCGGGCGGGTTCCTCATCTTTGTGGTGGGGGTGGTGGATGACGTAAAGGCCCTCTCTCCTTGGGTGAAGCTCATTGGTCAGATTGCCGCCGCCAGCGTGTTGGTGATGTCGGGCCTGCGCATCGAGATGTTCATCTTCAGCAATTTCTGGATGTCTGCCGCCGTCACCATTTTCTGGGTGGTGCTGCTCACCAACTCGATGAACTTCCTCGACAACATGGACGGCCTCTGCGGCGGCGTGTCGGTCATCGCGTGCCTGTCGTTCTTCCTCTGCGTGCAGTCCGACGACACGCTGGTGCGGGTGCTGCTCATGCTGCTGGCCGGGGCCACGGGTGGATTCCTCTACCACAACCTGCACCCCGCCAAGATATTCATGGGCGACGCGGGGTCGATGTTCAACGGCTATATGCTGGCCACGGTCACCGTGCTGGGGACATTCCATGTGGAAACCACGCCCTCGCGCATCGCCGTGGCCGCGCCGCTGCTTGCCCTCAGCGTGCCGCTCTTCGACACCCTCAGTGTCATCTACATCCGCTGGCGCGCCGGGCAGCACATCATGCTGGGCGACAAGCGCCACTTCTCCCACCGGCTGGTAGACCTTGGCATGTCGCACCGGCAGGCTGTCGAGTTCATTCTGCTGGTGGCCAGCGTGGTGGGGCTGGGCGCGGCGCTGCTGCCCCTGCTCGATCTTGGCGGCACCCTGATCATCATCGCCCAGACTGTGGGCGTGTATCTGCTTATCGTGTTGCTCATGCGCGCCGCCCGCTAGGGCTGGCGTAGCCGTGGAGGTATTAGTCCTTGGCAAAGAAGAAAACATCCGGCGCTGTCGCCGAACCGCTGGCCACGGCCTATCCTGCTGAGTCTCCTTGGTGGCCCTCCGAGTTCGCACCCATGCGCTTCGCCATGATGCACGCGGTGTTCCTCATCCTCCTCGGTGTCATCCTCTACTTGGGTGCCACCTACAATACCCTCGTTTCCTTCAAGACCGTGGCCGCGTGGGCGCTGGGGGTGTACAACCCCCTCAACCTCGGACCCGGCACGGGCAGCGTGGACATCGCCGTGTTGATCTGGTGCGGCTTCTTCGTGCTGGGCAACGCCCTGCTCCATCCCAGCATCGGCCTGGTCAGCCTCGCCCTGCTCCGCCCTTGGCTCGATGGCTATACCTTCAAGACAGACAACGTCTACTTCCTCTGGGGTGCCGTGCTCATCCTTGCTCTCTGGGGCGTGCGTGCCGTGTTCCGGAACGAGCCCGTGCGTTTGCCTCTGCTCACCGTCTTAAGCGCGGGCTACCTGCTGGTGGCGCTGGCGCTCAGTCCGTTCAGCATCAACTTCGGCGAGACCTACAAGCATCTGCTCAACTGGACCGGCTACGTGGCCGTGTTCACGATCACCGTGCAGAACTTGAGCAACCCGCGCACCCAACGCTTTGTGCTCATTGCCGTGCTGGTGGGCATGGCATTGCAAGCCATCTTTGCCGTGCTTCAGTTCCATTTTGTGTTGCCCTTCTTGCGCGGCCTTATCAACCAAGACCCCGCCGTGCTGATGCAATACTTCGGGGTGGACCACGTGACCCCGGAGATGCAGCATCGCTTCAACAAGAACCGCGCCTTCGGCACAGTGCTCTTCCCCAATGCCCTGGCGGCGTTCCTTATCCTGGGCATACCCGGCTGCTTCGCGTTGCTGCGCAACGCCTTACAGGATTTCCTGCCGCACTGGGCGCAGCGCGCCAGCATCAAGGCTGCCGACAATGATGCCCACCGCCGCTCCGTGTTGGCCGCGTCGAGCCTGCTCTGGTTCAGCTGCATGGTCGTGCTGTTGAGCGTGCTCATGTTCCCCGCGTCCTACCTGTCGCCCGATACCCAGGGGTTGCCTTGGTACCTCAACATCTACTTCCTCTTCGGCGTTGCCTGTGCCATCGCGCTTGTACCTGCGGCGGGCTACTTCGTCGTTGCCTTGCGCCGGGGATTCCCCTTGGCCAACCGGGGATTGCTGCTGGTGCTGATGGGCCTCAGCCTGTTCCTCATGCTGTGGGCGCTGTGGTTGAGCTATTCACGCGGCGGCACGCTCGCGCTGGGCGGCGGCTGTGCCGTGGCCCTCGCGCTGGCCTATGCGCCGCGCCCGCTGCTGTCGCGTCTTCTGCGGTGGGCGCCTGCCGTGGCCGCGCTGGCGCTGTGTGCGGGCATGGGCACGCTGCTGTTCACGGCAGCCGTGCCGCAGGCAGATGCGGCACTTGACACCACTCTTCCTGCACTCGTGCATGAAACCGTTACGGCGCAGGCGAACACGCGCCAGGTCACCCGCGCAGGCGAAAATGTGACGATGGCCGATCTGGCCAACCCCGAGTCCTTCTCGCTGCGCCTCAGTTATTGGCGCGTGGGCTTGAGCATGTTTGCAGATAACGCGCTTACCGGTGTGGGGCTGGGCAACTTCAAGTGGGCCTATCCCGTATACCAATATCTCGGCGCGGGCAACGTGCAGGAAGCGCACAACAGTTTCCTTCAGGCCTTCACTGAAACGGGTCTGGTCGGCGGGGTCGTCATCATTCTCTTTTGGTTGGCCGTTTTGATTTGGCTTGCGCGTGCCATCGCCAACGATGTTGACATCCACCGCCGTCGTATTGTCATCGGGCTTACTGCCGGGCTGGTGGCTTTCCTGTTGCATTCCGCTATCGACATCAACTTCGCCCAGCCCACCCTCATGTTCTACGCCATGCTCTTCGCAGGGCTGGCCTGCGTATTTGCGAGCGGCACGGATATTCCCCAAGCTTCCGCCCGCTTCCGTCTTCCCGTGGTGGCTTTCCTCGTGCTGGGCGCAGCCTTTGCCGTGGGACTTAGCACCCGTCCCTACCTGCAAAACCTTGCGCTCTCGCGGATGCAGTTCATGGCTGCCGACACCGAAGACGCGATGATGAAACGCTTCGACATTGCGCGTTACGTGATGGTAGGCTCCCCCGAGGCGCGGCTCTACAAGCGCCCGCCCAGCCCCGTCACCGTGCGCGCCCTCTCGCTCTTCGAAATCGATCTGCAAAAGTACGTGGACCTCAGCCGCGTATACGCGCCCGCCACCGATGGCAGCGGCAAGCTGGAACCCCTCGAGGGCGGCGTTGAAATCACCGAGGATTCACAGCTGCTCTTCCTCAAGCCGTGGTATGCCGCCCGACAGATGGAAGAAGACGTGCGCGGCTGGATGGACGAGCTCATCCGCCAGGACTCCCGCTTCCCCCACGACCCGCAACTGGCCCTGCACATTTCCAACTGGTACCAGTTGACCACGTATGCCGCGAACAGCCCGTGGCTGATGGAAAACCCTGACGCTTACTACGGTGCCTTGCTCGAATGGTCCGATCAGGCCATCGCGCGGAATCCGCTTAATGCCGATGTTCACATGAACAAGACCCGCTCGTTGATATCCGCATGGCGAAGGAATACCGCCGACCTCGCCCCACTTCGCCAAGTGGTGGAAATCCGCAAGCACGCCTGCACCCTCGCACCCGCGCAGGGCGTGTTTGAATATGAGCTGGCGGACGCACTGAAAATGCTGGCCGAGCAGCTCGACATTCAGGGTGACGCCGCCGGAGCAGCCGCCGCGCGCGAGGAAGAACTTGCCGCCCGCGACCGGGGTTGGGAGCGGGTTACCTTCAACGTGCCCCCGAACCGTCGCAAGCCCGCGCCCCATCGCCAACCTGCAGCCGCGGCCACGAATGTCGCCCCGGCTACTGCCCCCGCCCCGGAGACCCCCAATGAATCCGCGAATTGACGCCTTGCGCGAAGCCATGGCCGCAGAGGCCTGTGACGCCTTCTTCAGCTTCTCGCCCCCTGCCAACGAATACCTATCGGGTTTTCGCGGTAGCACTTCCGCCGTGCTGATCACCCGCGACCACTGCGAGTTCATCTGCGACTTCCGCTACACCGAGCAGGCCCGCGAAACCGTGCGGGGCTTCGAGATTGCCGAGTGCAACACCGGGCTGGAGAAGCAGGCGGGCGAGCGCCTGAAAGAACTCGGAGCAACCCGCGCCGCCTTCGACAGCGGGGTGCTGACCGTGGACCAGCGCACGGCAGTGGCGACAGCCTTCGAGGCAGAGCTGGTGCCCGCCTCCAAAACCCTGGGCAAGCTGCGCCATGTGAAAGACGCCAACGAGATCGCCCGGGTGCAAGCGGCGAATGACCTCGCCGAGGGCGTGCTGGCGGACCTGCTGCCCGACCTGAAGACGGGCATTGCCGAGCGCGAATTCGCCGCCCGCATGGAATACGAGTTCAAGCGCCGGGGCGCTTCCGGTTCCTCTTTCGACCCCATCGTCCTCTTCGGCGCACGCTCCAGCTTGCCCCACGGCAGGCCGGGAGAGAAGACGCTGGAACCCGGCGACATCGTGCTGCTCGACTTTGGCTGCATTAAAGATAGTTACTGCTCAGACTTGACTCGCACCTTTGTGTTCGATACGATCCCCGGCGATTGGTTCTCTGAGATTTATGCGGTTACCCTGAAGGCGCAACTGGCGGCATTGGACGCCGTGCGCCCCGGTGCCAAGTGTGTCGAGGTGGACCGCGTTGCCCGGGATATCATTGAAGCTGCGGGTTTTGGCGATTACTTCGGGCATGGGCTGGGGCATGGCGTGGGTCTCGAAATACACGAGGGCCCCCGTTTGAACCGCCTGTCTGAAGCCGTACTGGAGCCCGGCATGATTGTCACCGTGGAACCCGGCATTTATCTACCCGGCAAGGGTGGTGTGCGTATCGAAGACATTGTTGCGGTCACCGAGGACGGATGCCGCGTCCTGAGCAAGACCCCGAAAGAACTGAGGATACTGGAAGCATGATTTCGACTTCGGATTTTCGTAATGGCGTTACTGTTGAGATAGACGGCGATCTCTTGGAAATCATCGAGTTCCAGCACGTGAAGCCCGGCAAGGGCGGCGCCTTCGTCCGCACCAAGTACAAGAACGTAATCTCAGGCCGCGTGATTGAAAAAACCTATCGCTCGGGCGAAAAGTTTGAACAGGCCCGCCTCGAGTCCGCCCCATGGCAGTACCTCTATTTCGACGGCGACAAGTACCACTTCATGGACCCGACCTCGTACGAGCAGATTGAAGTGAGCAGCATCGACAATGAATTCACCAAGTGGATCCGCGAGAACGACAACGTGACCCTGACCTTCCACAAGGACAAGGTGATCAAGGTGGAAGTTCCCGCCCACGTGAACCTCATGATTTCGCAGTCTGACCCTGGCATCCAGGGAGACCGCTCTTCCGGCGGAACGAAGCCCGCCACCCTCGAGACCGGCACCATCATTCAGGTGCCCCTCTTTGTGGGCGAGGGCGAAGTAGTGCGCGTAGATACGCGCGAAGGCAAGTACATCGAGCGCGTGAACAAGTAAACCCGTGGCGCGAATGCGGCCCCCTTGGGCAACCCGCGAAGGAGCGCAACCTTGGACATCAATGAACTCAAGGAACTTATCAAGCTCCTCGAAGAGTCTGCCCTGTCGGAAATAGAACTCGAGGACGACAATGGCCGTGTGCGGCTGTCCAAGCAGTTCAATGCCCCACAGGCGTACAGCCACGTGCCCGTGCAGATGGCGGCCCCCGCCGCCCCTGCCCCTGCGGTTGCCGCCCCGGCGGAAGAAGCGGTGAACCCCAACGCCCTGCCCGCAGGTTCCTACACCATCGATTCGCCCATGGTGGGCACCTTCTATGCCGCCGCCAGCCCCGGCGATCCGCCCTTTGCCCTGCCCGGCACCACGGTGACAGCGGAGCAGACGGTCTGCATTATCGAGGCCATGAAGATTATGAACGAGGTCACCTCGAAAGACGCCTGCGTCATCGAGAAGGTCCTCATCGAAAACGGCCAGCCGGTCGAGTTCGGCCAGCCCATCTTCCAAGTGCGCCCGCTCTAGTGATGTTTCGCAGGGTCCTTATCGCCAACCGGGGCGAAATCGCCGTCCGCGTCATCCGCGCCTGCAAGGCCATGGGTATCCATACCATCGCCGTGTATTCCACCGCAGACCGCGATTGCCTGCACGCGCATCTGGCCGACGAGGCCGTGTGCATCGGCCCGCCGGAACCGAGTGAGAGTTACCTGAACATTCCGCGCATCATCTCTGCCGCAGAGATAACCGACGCGCAGGCCATCCACCCCGGCTATGGGTTCCTTTCCGAGAACGCCAAATTCGCCACCATCTGCCGAGATTGCAAGATTGAGTTCATCGGGCCCACGCCCGAGGCTATCAACTTAAGCGGTGATAAGTCCGCCTGCCGCCAGGCCGTGAAGGCTGCGGGCGTGCCCATCGTCCCCGGCAGCGAAGGCCTGGTGAAAGACGCCGCCGAGGCCATTCGCCTTGGGTCCGTTATCGGCTTCCCGCTTTTGGTCAAGGCTTCCGCAGGTGGCGGCGGCAAGGGAATGCGCATCGCCCACAACGAGGCCACCTTGCAGCACGCGGTGAAGATGGCGATGGTCGAGGCACAGGCCGCCTTCGGCGACGGCGGCGTATACATGGAGAAGTTTCTCGAGAATGCCCGCCACGTCGAGGTGCAGGTGCTGGGCGACAAGCATGGCCGCATCGTCACGCTGGGCGAGCGCGAGTGCAGCATTCAGCGCCGCCACCAGAAGCTCATCGAGGAAACCCCCTCGCCCGCGCTTACCAACAGCGCGCGCAACAAGATAGCCAAGGCGGCCTACAAGGCAGCCAAGGCCATTGGCTATTCCAACGCGGGCACCGCCGAGTTCCTTTACACGCCCGATGGCTACTTCTACTTCATCGAGTTCAACGCCCGCATTCAGGTAGAGCATCCCGTCACCGAGGAAGTGACTGGCATCGACCTGGTGCGCGAGCAGTTGCGCATTGCGGCGGGTGAGCATTTGGGATACAGCTATGTGAAGCCGCAGGGCCACAGCATTGAGGCCCGCGTGTACGCCGAAGACCCCGAGCACAACTTCCGCCCCTGCCCCGGTGTCATCAAGGATTTGCACATCCCCGGTGGCATCGGCATCCGGGTGGACACCCACCTCTTCGGCGGATATGAAGTGCCCCGCTACTACGACTCGATGCTCGCCAAGGTCATCGCCCATGGCCGCACCCGCGACGAGGCCATCGAGCGCCTCGCCGTCGCGTTGGACGAGTTCTATACCGACAAGGTGAAGACGACAGCCGACCTCTGCGCACGCATCGTGCGCGGCGACCGCTTCCGCCGGGGCGACCTCGGCCCCGACCTTATCGACGACTACCTGCCCAAGTCGAGCTAGGGGCAGACGAGTACCGTAAGCTTTCCATCTCTTGCCCCCTTTGATTGAAGGGGGACTGTTTCGCGTAAGCAAAACCCGGAAGCTATCGGCCCTACCGTGGCAACTCGATCACCCGCCGCTCGTCGTCGGGCTGGCGTTTGTAGAGTGTGGCCACATGGCCCACCACGCCAACGAGGTCTGCCCCGGTGCGCAGGGTGACCTCGGCAAGGAATGCCTTCTTGTCGTCCTTGAACTCGTTGAAGCGCAGCTTCACCAGTTCGTGAGCATCGAGCACGTCAGCCACGGACTTCACGAATGAATCGGTGAGGCCCTTCTTACCCACGAGCACGAGGGGTTCAAGATGGTGGGCGAGGCCCCGTAGAAATTTACGCTGACCGCTGGTAAGGTTGGACATGGCTTAGGTTTGCTTCAGTTTTATTGCTTTGGTGTTATTGCTTCGGTGCGAAGGGGTCGAAGGGGGCGGCGGCAGGCGCTCCGTCTGCAGGGGGCACAGCGGCGGCGGCCTTCTCGGCTTCCATCTTGGCAAGGTCGGCGGCGGGGTCGTTGTACACCAGCTGCTCAAGCGGCTTCTGCTCGGTGCCCATGTTTACCACGAGTGCGGGCAGCGCGGCCGCCAGCGCTTGCGCGCCTGCCGCAGTTACGCCCGTCTGCCACACGTAGAGCCGCTTGAGGCTGGGCAGCGCCTTGAGGGTTTCGAGTCCCGCATCGGTCACCTTGGTGCCGAAGAGGTTGAGGTATTCGAGGTTTGCCAGCGAGACCAGGTGCGCCAAGCCTGCATCGGTGATGCCGGTGCGTTCCAAGTGCAGGCTGGTGAGGCGCGGCATACCGGCCAGCGGGGCCAGCCCGCCATCAGTCACCTGTGACCCGGCCAGGTTCAACCAGGTGATGTTGGCCGCAGCCGGGGCGAGCAGGGCTAGGTGTTCGTCCTTCGCGCCCTCGGGTACAAACTTGAGGTCCGCCTGGAGCAGGGGGGAAACCTGGTCGATCGGAGCAAGGCGCACGCCTGCGTCGGTGATGGGGGCCAACACTTCGGGCGCAATCGGGGCGAGGCCCTCGGCGATCTTCTTCTGGGTGTCGTCCACAAAAAGCGCCGTAGCCGGGGTGCCACCACTTACGGTGAGCGCGGCAAACATCAGCTGTGGCTCGGTGTAGGCATCGGCCCAAGCCTCGAAGCTGGCGCCATCGGCCACCCACTTTTTGATGGCCTCAATGTCTTTGCCTGGAAGGGGGCCGCGTTCCTTAGGCATCAGCTCGTCATCGCCCTCGGGCAGGATGATGCGCTGGACCAGGGCACTCTCGTCGGGTTTGGCTGCCACGAATAGGGGACCGCTCTTGCCGCCCTTCTGCACCGCCTCTATCGAGTCCAGCCGCAAATCACCGGCCTGCTTATCGGCGCCATGGCAGCCGATGCACTTGGTCTCAAATATCGTGCGAATGCGCCCGGGTGGGATGGGGCCTTCCACTTCGGCGTGGGCCGCCCAACCGCCCAGGGCCACACACGCGGCCATTGCCATACGAATCGTTCCATTGCTCCACGCACGCATCGCGCTTCTCCCTTGCGCCGACTCCCCGCCGGTCTTGCAGCGAGCATAACAAAACTGTAACCCGCACGCCAGAGGGAAAGAGTTAACCACGAAGGGCACGAAGAGACACGAAGTACACAAAGGGGGAACCCCGCGAGGACGCGGGGCCTCGAAGACTCGGGAGGTGGCGCGGTCAGGAGACCACGACACAACGCCTTACTGCTGGTCGTCTTCGCTCAACAGGGCCTTGAGGCTGGTCTGGGTGTGGTTGAGGAAATCGCGGGTGATTGTGTAGTGCTCGGTGTCTTCGTAGTCTACGCGGGAGATGCCGTCTTCGTTGAGCAGGTATATCCACGCGTCGGGATAGGCCATGAGGATGGGCGAGTGGGTGGCGATAATGAATTGGGAATGCTGGTGGACGAGTTGGTGGATGAGCGACAACGCACCCATTTGGCGTGTGGGGGACAACGCGGCCTCGGGTTCGTCGAGCAGGTAGAGCCCGTGCCCCACGAAGCGGTTCTCTATCAGGTTCCAGAAGGATTCCCCGTGTGATTGCGCGTGCAGCGACTTGCCGCCGTAGCCCACGTAGGAAATGCCGATCTCCTCGATGTTGGAAGCGACATTGTAAAAACTCTCCGCGCGCAGGAAGAAGTCATCCGTGGGACGAGACGCGCCGCGCACCAGGTCGAGGAATTCATGCAGGGGCGAATGCGTCTTTCGGGTGGCAAAGTTGAAGTTGCGCCCGCCGCCCTCGGCGTTCAGACCACAGCGGATGGCCAGTGCCTCCAACAAGGTGGACTTGCCCATGCCGTTGTCCCCCACCAGAAAAGTTACCTTGGGGTGAAAATCCAACGTAGGCATCTTGCGGATCGCGGGAATGGTGAAGGGGTAGACCTCCGGGAGCGCGGCAGGGTCCACGTTCAGCGACATGCTCCGAAGGAAGTGGCTGGCAATCACGAAATTCCCCCTCGGTGTTCTCTGTGCCCTCTGTGGCTAAATGCTCTTGTACACTTTCGCCCGCAGCCAGTTTAGCAATTCCAACCCGCGCGCCTGCACGGTGCGGATTTCGGGGGCGGCGTATTTTCCGGGGGGCGGGGTGGTTTCGGGTTTGTCCAGTTGAGACACCAGCGCGAGTTCTTCCTGGTAGGCGGCGTCGCTGGGGAAGAAGCCTTCGCGGAGCAGGGCCTCGTGGGTGCGCTGCATGATCGCGGCGATGGTGGCATAGTCGATCTCGGGGTGGTATTGCGCGCCCCAGAAATCCACGCCGCCGGTTTCCACGGCTATCGCCTGCACCGGGCTGGTGGCGTTGCCCGCCAACAGCACTGCGCCGGGGGGCAGCTCGGCCACCTCGTCGCGGTGGGCCTCGAGCACGGTGTAGGTTTTCGGACGGCCCGCCGTCATGGGGTGCGCCGCGCCTGCGTCGGTCAGGGTGATGTCTCCCACCGCGCCCAGCTCGCGCCCGCGCGGGTTCATGTGTACCTTGCCGCCCAAGGCAGTGCTGACCAACTGGTGCCCCCAGCACGACCCAAACACCGGCAGCCCGTGGGACAGTATCGCGTCTGCCAGCTGAAGCTGGCTCTCAATCTCGGGGCAGCGGTCGTACACGTTCAGCGCGGACCCGCTCCACACCACGCCATCGAAATCGCCAAGGGCGCTGCCCGCAGGCAGACACTCCGCCCCATCCACGCAAGGCCGCACCACGGTGCATTCCAGCGACGGGTCCAGCGCCCGCATCACGTCGGCATACGCCGGGCCATAGGGCTTGCAGCCATAGGCCACCACGCGGGCGTTGGCCTCGGGCGGGTTGCCTTCTACTACGAGGATGCGGGGGGATAAGATATTCATTCTACTCAATTGCCATCTATCTTAAAAAAGCAGGACCTAAATTCATCAGAAGTATTACTTTTTGTGAGACGGTAGTTCTCTTACTGAATCCCGAAAATTTGATATTAAACGATCCGTCTCAGCTAAAGTTGAAAGCATTTCTTGAGTTAGCTCGTTCGCAGTTTCTACGTTCCCCTTAAGATAGTTATTGTTCTTAATACGTTCCCTATAAGCATTACCGAGCCTGAGATAAGCCATAGCAACATCTCGCGCGATCTCAATCAGGCTAGAAGGTATTGCAGATTCAAATGTATAGAGCAGAGTGAACAGTTTATTAAATTTATGCTCGAATGGAGTAATTAACAGACTAATCTCCGCGAAGTCTTCTACCATTTGGTCCGGCTTGGTTTCCTGCATTGCCCGCTTCAACAAGTCAGCATTTATACGTAGAAGCTCCGTTTCAATTTCACCAAATTGATCCAAGAGTGATTCAATAAATCTATCTTGTCGTTCTTGCTTTCGTTGCCACTTAAGCAACCAAATCTGATAAGGTATTGCAAATATTGCAACAATCATCGCCACGACAGTTGTCAGATCCACAAATAAATTCCATAGATCAACCGAATTGCAGCACATCTAACTCTCCTTCGTTCGGCTCACTACAGACCTCGACTGGCAACTGATCTAGTCAGAGATGACCTATTGCTTAGAAATTCTGGCACCTCCAACTATATAATCTCAAAATACCGGGCCAGTTCCCAATCCGTAATTGCCTTCCTGAATTCGCGTTCTTCCCATTCGCGGGATTGTGCGAAGTGGGTGACGAAGTCTTCGCCGAAAAGTTCGTTGGCGGCCTTGGATTGGCGAAGGCGCTGGGCGGCCTCGAAGAGGGTACGCGGCAGGTCGAGTTCGGGGGCGTGGTCTACGGCGTAGGCGTTGCCGACGACGGGGGCGGTGGGTTCGATTTTGTTTTCGATGCCCCAGAGCCCTGCGCCGAGCGCAGCAGCGAGGGCGATGTGGGGGTTGGCGTCTGCGGCGGCGATGCGGCACTCGACGCGCTGGGACTTGGGGCTGCCGGTGATGGCGCGGAGGGCGCAGGTGCGGTTTTCCACGCCCCACGTGGCGTGGGTGGGCGCCCAGAACCCGGGGATGAGGCGGCTGTAACTGTTGACGGTGCTGGCGATCATGGCGAGCAGTTCGGGCAGGAGCATCTGTTGCCCGCCCATGAACCAGCGCATGGTGTCGCTCATATTGTGTTCGCCGTGCTCGCTGTAAAACAGGGGCTTGCCTTCGGGGTCGAGCAGGGACAGGTGGATATGACCGGACTGGCCGGGCCAGTCCTTGCTCCATTTCGCCATGAAGGTGGCCATCCATCCACGCCGCTGGGCGAGCACCTTGGTGAAGGTCTTGAAAAGACCGGCGCGGTCGGCAATCTCTGCGCCCTCGGACACGTTGAGCGCGGCCTCGAGCACGCCTGCCCCGGTCTCGGTGTGCAGGCCCTCGATCGGGAACTCCATGGTTTCGCCGAGGTTGAGCAGCTCGTGGTAGAACTCGGCGTGTACGGAGCTGCGCAAAACCGAGTAGCCGAAGAAGCCGGGGGTGATGGGCTTCAGGTTGCGGTAGCCCTTCTCGCGCACGGAGTCGGGGGTTTCGTCGAAGAGGAAGAACTCGTACTCGAAACTGCCCATGAGGCGGTAGCCGCTGTTGGCGGCGCGGTCTAGCACGCGGCGCAGCGCGCCACGCGGGCAGACGGCCTCGGCCTGCTCGGCGAATTCACCGAGGAAGAAGAGGGTGTCGTTCTCGAAGGGCAGCGTTCGTACCGTTTCCGGCAGCAGGCGCACGGGGGCGTCGGGGTAGGCGGTGTGCCAGCCTGTGTATACGGAGCTGTCGTACAGCTGGTCGTTGCTGTCCCACCCGAGCACCACGTCGCAGAAGCCGAAGCCCTTGTCGAGCGCGCTGAGGAACTTGTCGCGGTGCATGTATTTGCCGCGCAGGATGCCGTCCACGTCGAACACGCCCAGCTTCACAAAGCGCGTGCCGCGCTCGTCGAGCATCTTGCGGACTTCGTCGGTGGTGGTGGGTTTCATGGGTGTCTCCTCAAAAGATGGGACGGATGGGACCTATGGGACGGATGGGAGAAGAATGAAGCAGGGCGATTCCCATCCGTCTCATCCGTCGCATCTGTCCCATGAATTTTTATCCGGTTACTGCTTTTTCAAAAAGCGTTGCATATTGTTGTGCCGTAAATTGTATCGGGTTGCCCCCGGCGGAGGGGTCCTCCACGGCCATTGCGCCGACGCGGTCTTTCTCGCTGGCGTTCAGTCCGATCTCGGCGAGGGTGTGGGGAATGCCGACTTCCTTGCGCAGGTCGAGCACCCAGGCGATGAGGCCGTCGAGGCTGGGCTCCAGGCCGAGGCAGCGGG
>JBIKMR010000326.1:0-4367 GCA_044359155.1 Candidatus Hydrogenedentales bacterium
TGGGGTCTGGGTTCGTGCCAATCTGCACCGTGGCGAATCCCTGCCCCGGCTTGTCCGCCCGCATATACGGGTCATGCGGGTCCATGTAGTGGCAATAGAGAAACCACGGGTACTCTTTGGGGACCGGGCGCTTCTCCATCCAGTCCAGAATCTTTGCATTCACCTTGGGCGCCGTCTGGTAGAAATGTTCAATATCCACCCACGGCGTGGACAGCCGCAGCCACGCAACGCGCATCATGCCGTAGAGCGCCGAGGCCTCGCAGGAATACGTGCCGCCGAACAGAATCTTCGGCACAAGAAACTCGTAGTCGTCAAAGCCGTTGGCAAAGCCAAAAGCAGGTAACAGGTTCCGGTTGTTCGCTAGTCCCTGTGTGTAATACCCCTTTTCGCTCAACAACCCCGCCAGCGTTTCCAGGTGCCCCGGCAACATCGAGGCCTTCCCCATCGTCTGGTGCTCCGAGGGATACAGCCCCGTAAACAAAGTCGCAAAGCTGGGTCGCGTCCAGGATGCATGGGAGAAGCTCTGCAGGAACACCGTGCCCTCTTCCGCAAAGGCCCGCACGTTTGGCGTCTTGGCGGGTGAACCCGCAAAGTACGGCGTAAGGTGATCCGCCCGCAGGGTGTCCGCCATGATCAGCAGAATGTTCGGCCCCTTGGCATCCGGCGTGGGGGAGAAGGTGCGCACCGGCGCAGGTACTTCAAGGTATTTGCCCAAGCCAAATGCTCCCACCGACACCAGCGCATAGGTACACACCGTGGCCAACGCCGCGCCGCGCCAACGCAGCCGCAACAGCGGCACCAGCACCGAGAACAACGCCCCCGCCGCCAGCGCCGATCCCCCCGCCACGGCAAGCAACATCAGGATATCCGTGCCCGACAGCGCATGGTCACCCAGCGCATCGCGCGCATAGCGGTGCCGCCCCACCACTGTGATGATTCCCGCCAGCGTAATCGCTACGCTCGCCGAGAAAGTCAACGAAGGCCGCAGCCAGCGGTCCATCGCTAAATACAAAAACACCAGCCCCGCCCCAATACCCAGGCCCGCCATCGCAAACACCGCCCCATACATCATCACGCACCAGCAGAACAGGAACAGCTCCGGGTTCCCCACCTGCCAAAACCTATACATCCACACCGCCTCAACAAACCCCGCAATCTGCCCACCCACCATGCCCCCCGCCATGGCTGCACCGAGCACAGCGAGGAAGCTGGACCGATACGTACGCACCTCGACGGGGGAGAGGGGATCGAGCACGCCTGCGGCAGTTGCACGAAGCACCGTACGGGATAGAAAGCGCAGGATGATCTGGCGGACCCGGTAGGGTAGAGGCAATAGGCTCACTGCTACGTGCAGTATGCGTGGCCTGAGAATCAGCCCTGAAACCAGCAGCGCGATGGCGAGCAACATGACGCCCGCTATGGCAAGTTGCAACTTACCCACAATCAGCAATGCTTTCGATTGGCATCGAGCTTAATCATACCCCCGCCAGCGCCTGCTCAAAGTCTGCAATCAAGTCCTGAATATCTTCCAGCCCCACGCTCACCCGCACGAGGTTCTCGGTAATCCCCATCGCGCGGCGTTCGCTTTCGGGAATCGCGGCGTGGGTCATGGTCCAGGGGTATTCAATCAGGGACTCGACGCCCCCCAGCGACACCGCCTGTGGGAACAGGGTCAGCCCGCCGAGCAGGGCGTAGGCTTCCTTCACGCCGCCCCGCACGAGGAATGAAAAGGTGCCGCCAAAGCCGCGCGCTTGCCGCTTGGCGAGTTCGTGTTGCGGGTGGCTTACCAGCCCGGGGTGGTGTACCCGCTCAATCTTGGGGTGGGCCTCCAGCCACTGGGCCAGCGCCAGCGCATTGGCTTGGTGAGCCTCCATGCGCAGGGCCAGCGTTTTAATACCGCGCAACACAAGGAAGCAATCCCATGGCCCGGGCACCGCGCCCACCGCGTTCTGCAAGAAGGCAATACGGTCGGCAATTTTCGGGTCGTTCACCACCACGCCGCCACCCACCACGTCGCTGTGGCCGTTGAGGTATTTGGTGGTGGAATGCACCACGATGTCCGCACCCAGCGCCAACGGATTCTGGAAGTAGGGGGAGAGGAAGGTGTTATCCACCACCGAATGCGCGCCGTGCCTGCGGGCGGCAGCCGCTACGGCGGCAATGTCCACCACCTTCATCAACGGGTTCGTGGGGCTTTCCATCCACACCACCTTCGTGCGCGGGGTGAATGCCGCCTCAAGTGCCGCCGCATCCCCCAGGTCCACCAGCGAAATCTCCAGCCCCAGTGGCTTCATCACCTGCATCATCAGCCGATACGTGCCACCGTAGCATTCGTCCGACAGGATGACATGGTCCCCTGCCGCATACTGCATCATCACCGTGCTTTCCGCCGCCATGCCCGTGGCAAAGGCAAAGCCGCGCGCGCCACCTTCCAGCGCGGCAAGGCAGGTTTCCAGCGCCTTGCGCGTGGGATTGCCCGAGCGGGAATAGTCGAACTCGCCAGACTGGTCCGGGGTGGGAAACGCGAAGGTCGAGGTCTGGTAGACAGGCGGCATCACCGCGCCATAAAGCGGCTCCGGCCCTTGCCCGGCATGTATGGCCTTGGTACGAAATTGCATGGAAGCATCCCCGAAATGAAGTGGGGGAACGATACCACATGGAATACCCCCCGCCGCCAGAAGTGTCGCCTCTCGTTGTTGTTGCCGAACCACAACTTTACAAGGCCCGTCTTCAGGCCCTATACTCCCTGCTCGTTGACCTGCCGGGGTGGCGAAATTGGCAGACGCAGCGGACTCAAAATCCGCCGCCCGCGAGGGCATAGGGGTTCGACCCCCCTCCCCGGTACCAGCTTTACACCAAATGAAAATCGCGGCAGCCCAAAGGCTGCCGCGATTTCTTGTTGTATGCTCGGCCCGCTCAGGTGGCGGTGGTGGATTCGCTGGCGCGCTGCGCGGCTATGTCGCGGTCCATCATGTAGAGCGCAGCGGGGGAATCCTTCACGTAGCGCAGCTGCTGCACCACGTTGTCCACCAGCGCTTCTTCTTCCACCTGCTCATTGATGAACCAGTTCAGGAAGGTCTGCGTGGTCTGGTCGCCTTCCTTCAGCGCCACGCTGGCCAGTTCGTTGATACAGGAGCTGATGTGGCACTCGTGCTTATAGGCGGATTCCAGCGCGGCAAGGGGCGAGTCCCATGTGGACTGTGGCCCCTTGATGTCGCTCAGGCAAACCGTGCCGCCACGGTCGTTCACGTAGGACATCAGGCGGTTGGCATGGCCCAGTTCCTCGACGGCCTGCTTGCCAATCCACGTGGCAAAGCCTTTCAGCGCGATGTGCTCAAAGTAGTTGGCCATCGACGTGTAGACGTACCAGGAATAAAGTTCTTCGTTGACTTGCTTGTTCAACGCTTTCTGTACGGTCTCGCTCAGCATAGGGATTCTCCTTGGTCTTGGTTCTGTTGCCGGTAACACTCAATGGGCAACGCGCATTCCAATTCCGGCTTGGCCGGTATCGTGGCCTTATCGAAGCAGCCAGATCAAACTGCGTCTGTTTAATGCACCTGACTAACGCACGCCACCACACTCACGCGATCAGGTTTTCAATCACATGGCCATGCACATCGGTGAGCCGGAAGTCGCGCCCCTTGAACCGGAAGGTAAGTTTCAGGTGGTCCAGCCCCAGCAGGTGTAGGATGGTGGCCTGGATGTCGTGTACGTGTACGGGGTCGGCGATGGGGGAGAAGCCCAGCTCGTCGGTCTCGCCGAGGGTGAAGCCTTGCTTGACTCCCGCCCCGGCGAACCACATGGTGGAGCAATCGATATGGTGGTTGCGTCCCACGGTGTCGCGCACTTCGCCCATGGGCGTGCGGCCAAACTCTCCGCCCCAGACCACCAGCGTGTCTTCCAGCAGCCCGCGCTGTTTCAGGTCTTGCACCAAGGCGGCGGAAGCCCGGTCCACGTCGTGGCAGACTTCGTCCAGGTGGTTGGTCAGGTTCTCGGTGTTGCCGCCGTGGTGGTCCCAGTTGGTGTGGTAGAGCTGCACAAAGCGCGTGCCCCGCTCCACCAGCCGCCGTGCCAGCAGGCAGTTGCGTGCAAAGCTGGGCTTGTCCGGGTCCACGCCATACTGCGCCAGCGTGGCGGGAGTTTCGCCGCTCAGGTCCACCAGTTCCGGCGCGCTGCTCTGCATACGGTAGGCCATCTCATACGCCGCGATGCGCGTGGCAATCTCCGAATCCCCGGTCACCTCCAGCCGTTCACGGTTCAGCGCGTTTACCGCGTCAATCACGTTGCGCTGCTGGTCCATGCTGCACTCGGGCGGCAGGCTCAGGTTGAGGATCGGGTCTCCCTGCGCGCGAAAGGGAACTCCCTGA
>JBIKMR010000001.1:0-46522 GCA_044359155.1 Candidatus Hydrogenedentales bacterium
TGGCGCAGCACGTGGCCGATAAATGGCACGGCAACGAAAAGCCTCCTCCGCCAGATGAACCCTGACTTAGCCCTGCGTCACCACAAAACTGACGCTAGTGGTGCCGCTGCCGCCAATGTTCAGCGTGGCCGCCGTGCGCGCACCCGGCACTTGGTACTCACCAGCCTTGCCGCTCACCTGCTTTGCCGCATCCAGCAACATGCGCACGCCGCTGGCCCCCACCGGGTGGCCCAGGCCAATCAGCCCGCCACTCGGGTTGATGGGCAGCCTGCCGCCAATGGCTATGTCGCCCGACTCGATGGCGCGCCAGCTTTCGCCGGGGGCCGTCAGCCCAAAGTGGTCAATCGCCATGTACTCCGTCGGCGTAAAGCAGTCGTGCACCTCGATCAGGTCCAGCCCCCACACGTCGTCGACGCCCGCCCGCGTCATCGCGTCATACACGCAGCCGCGCACCTGCGGAAACACATAGGGCGAGCCCGCCGCGTCCGCTAGCTTGTCGTCAAGGGTGATGCGTGCCGTGCGGTGGCCCCAGCCGCTGATGCGCGGCAGGTCCTCCAGCCCCATCCCCCGCTTGTCCGCATAGGCCCGCGCCACGGGTTCCGACGCAAGGAACACCGCCGCGCCGCCGTCCGTCATCTGGCTGCAATCCTGCCGCCGAATGCGCCCGGCAATCACCGGGTTCACCTCGTCGTTCTCCGCGAAGTGCTCCGGCGTAATCGCCCAGCCGCGCGTTTGCGCATTGGGGTTGCGCTTGGCATTTTCAAAATTGATGCGGCCAATCTCGGCCAGGTGCTCCCGCTTGATCCCGAAGCGCTGGTCGTATTCGTCTGCCAGCCGGTTGAACATGCGCGGCCAAGGGAAATCCACCCCCGCGCATTCGCGCTCGTGCCACGCCGCCACGCCCAGGTGAGCCGCCGCTTCCTTCGTGGGGGCATGCCGTTCCAGTTCCACTCCCGCCACGCACACCAGCCCATGCCGCCCGGCCTCTATCTCCGCCATCGCAGCAAGCACCGCAATGCTGCCGCTGGCGCAGGCCGCCTCGTGCCGTGCCGTGGGCAAGCCGTTGAACGCGGGGTCCACTTCCAAAAAGAACGCGCCCAGGTGCCCCTGATAACAAAGCAGCTCCGCAGCGAAGTTGCCCACGTGTGCCGATTCCACCTGCCCCGGCTCGATGTCCGCCGCCTCCAGCGCACCGCCAATAGTGTCCTGAAACAGGTCCACCAAGCCCCGCCCTGCCCGGCCATAATGCACCGAGAAATCGGTCTGGTATCCCCCAAGAATAAATACCGGCGCGCGCGTCGTCATAAAATCTGCTCCCACGTTATCAATGGCTCTTGTCCATTATCCCTTTTCCATTCGCCCCCGCCACAACTCCGCAAGAATGACAATCCAAAAAGCCAGCACCGCCAGCGCCCCGATCACATGGGCAGCCAGCACAATGTTTTCCTGCCACGGCGCAGCGCCTGTGGCCCCGGCCTGTGCAGCCGCTATCGGCAACGTCTTCGCCGCGCCCCACCAGGAATTGGCCGCCTCGGACAGCGCCATCACCCACGCCCCCCAAGGGGCAAAGGTCAGCACGAGCTGAGATAGCCGTCCCCTGCCAAGGCCCGCATGGGCTATCACCAGCCCAGCCACAAGGAACATGACACCGTTCGTGGTGAACTGAATGTGCGCGCCCAACGCCAACCGGGGATACGGCGCCGCACCAATCGCCGCGCCGAAGAGCAACCCAAACACCATCATCCCCGCGCCATGCAGCAAGTTTGTCCGGCTAACGCGTTGCGAATCCAACATGACACAGTCCCTCCCGGTTACGGTTCATGCCCAAGCCACCGTATTCTAATCATCCACCCGCTCTTACAACAAACACATCCCGTCGCCGCGATAGGTGGTGGTTTCTCCGATGACTTCGCCGCCTTGGACGAGGAGGAGGGTGGTGAAGCGTTCGCAGAGTTCTCCGGCCTTGGCGTGGCGCATGAAGATGGGGTCGCCGATGGTGAGGGCTTCGGGGCCGGTGTATTGGATTGGGGTTTGCACTTCGCCTGCGCCTTCAAGGGGAAGCAGCTTGGCGCCGGTGGGAAGGAAGGGCTGTGGTTGGCGGTCCCACCCGGGGGGGCCGGAGGCGATGTAGCCGCCGCCGTGGCAGGTGAAGATGGCCTCGGTGGGGCGGCGGACGATCTCGATGGCGAACCCGGCGGCAGGCAGGTGGTGGAATTGCTTGTAGTGGTCGAAGAGGGTGGGGGAGTAGAAGCCGGAACCGGCGGTTACTTCGGTGACGACCCGTTCTTCGCGGGTGGATTCCAGCGAGCCGGTGCCCCCGCCATTTACCACTTTCAATTCGCACCCGGCTTTGCGCAGGGCATCCACCACGGCCTTGCGGCGGGCGCGCAGTTGGCGAATCGAGCGGCCCTTGAGCATTCGCACCAGGGCGCTCTTGGCGAATGCGCCGGGCATCTGGTCTTGCACGCCCGCAATTTGGGCCTCGTATCCCATTAGGGCGTCGAGCCTCAGGTGGGGGCAGTCGCGGGAAATCTCGTACAGGCGCACGGCCTGCTCGGGCGTGGTGACCCCGCTGCGGCGGACGCCAAAGTGTAGGCCGGGCAGGGACATGGACATGTCGAGGTCGATGCAGACGGGGATGGTGACGCCCTGTTGCGCGGCCACCTCTTCGAGGAATTCGAGGTGCTCCTCGAGGTCCACCATCAGGCGGATGGTCTTGCCTGCGCGGAGGACGTCCGCAAATCCCGCAGCGCGGGCTTCGCTCCACACGGGGTAGGCGACAAGGATGTTGTCGAATCCGTTGCCCGCCAGGTGCACGGCTTCACGCACGCTGAAGGCCATGATGGAGTGGAATTGGGGGGAGGCGTCGAAGATGCGGCGCAGCATACCCAGGCTGCGCACCGATTTTGAAGCCACGCAGACAGGCATGGTGCCTGCGCGCGCGGCAATGTCGCGCACATTCTTGTCGAAGCTGTCCAAGTCCACGTAGGCGAATGGCAACATTCGTCCGCGAAACGCTTCCCGCAAATCCCGATAGGCCTTGTCCAAAGCAACATCTCCTGAGCAATCCGCTCAAACTACACGACTTACCTACCCTTTGCCAAGTGTCTTATTTTGTGGGCGATTGCATATAAACAGACCATTTGATTTGTATGCTTAACTTTTGTAAGATCAAGCAAGTTGTTAACTTTATCTACCAAGTTTTCTATAACCAAACAAAAGGATTCTAGTTGTGAACAAGAACCGAGGCTTTACTCTAATTGAATTGCTGGTGGTCATTGCGATCATTGGCATATTGGCAGCCATCCTGTTGCCTGCTTTGGCCCGCGCCCGCGAGGCGGCGCGTCGTGCCAGCTGCCAGAACAACCTGAAGCAGTGGGGCCTGGTGTTCAAGATGTACTCGAACGAATCGCGCGGGGAACGCTTTCCCAAGATGCAGACTTCCTGGGAACCCATTGTAGACTGCGACACCGGGGCGGTGGTTTTCCCCGGCCTACCGTTTACAGGGGCACCCACCCATTACCTGAACCCCCAGATGAGCGACGTGTACCCCGAGTACATCACGGACTCGGCGATTGCCGTGTGCCCATCGTCGGCCAAGCTGGCGGTGGATGACCTGCATGGGCCGACGGGGAGCGAGTCCCACATGGTATGCCACAGCCCGGTGCGGGGTCCGACCTTCACCCAGTTTGATGGCGAGCGAGGGCTGATGCTGATGGACGAGGCTTACTGGTACACGGGCTACGTGTATGATCAGTTGAAGCCGAATTCCCCTCGCGCGGACATTTCCGAACTGGCGAGCGCCTCGGTGGAAGATGGTCCCGCCCAGCTGGTGCATGGCTTGGGCGACGCCATCGGCGGGTTCTTCGGTGGCGTGGTGGGCGAAGACCTCGACCTGTCGCAGCATGGCACCGGCATTGGCAATGCGGGTGGGGACATCCTCTACCGCCTGCGCGAGGGCATCGAGCGTTTCCTGATTACCGATATCAACAATCCCTCCGCGTCGGCCAAGGCGCAGAGCGAAGTTTTTATCATGATGGATCGCCTGAGCACCGTGGTGGAAGACTTCAACCATGTGCCCGGTGGCGCGAACGTGCTGTATCTTGACGGGCATGTCCAGTACATTCGGTTCAATAAACAGGAACCGGTGCTGCCTGATGTGGCCCTGGTGTTTGGCGAGATGACCACGCACGGTGGCTGATAGGCTGCTTGCGAGTTAAGAATCATTCAAACGACGGAGAAAGAAAGTAGTTATGAAGAGCACATTGAAACTTATTGCCCTGACTGTATCGCTGGGATTGGCCGGCGTGGCGCTTGCGGCTGCGCCTCCCAAGAAAGACCGCGACGCCATCCTCGCCATGGCGGGCGACTATGCGGTGAAGTTCAGTTTTACCGAGACGCTGACCTTTGACGCTAACCGCGAGCCTAGCCCCGTGGATGTGACGGAAGCCCGCGAGCATGTGCTGGTGGTGGAAGACAGTTCTGAGTTCATCAGCCTGCAGCACCTGTTGGTGGTTGAGGCTGAGGGACAGAAGATGATCATCAAGCACTGGCGGCAGGACTGGCAGTATGAGCCCAAGATGGTGACCGAGTATCGCGGCTTGGGCCAGTGGGACAGGGTGAAACTGAAGGCGCGCGACGTGAAGGGCGCATGGTCGCAGACGGTATTCCAGGTGGACGATAGCCCGCGCTACGGCGGGGTGGGCACGTGGCGGCACGAGGGTGGGCTTTCGTTCTGGGAAGCCCGCGAAACGTACCGCCCTCTGCCCCGGCGCGAGACTGCGCAGCACAAGTTCTACGACGTTCTGGTGGGCACCAACCGCCACACGATCACGCCCAAGGGCTGGGCACACGAACAGGACAACTATAAGCTGGACCTGGATGAGAAGGGCAACCGCATCATTGCGCGCGAAACCGGGCTTAACACGTATGACCGAATCAGCGATTACGACTTCACCCCGGCCAAGGAATACTGGGACGCCACGGCGGAATTCTGGACAGGCGTGCGCGCCCGCTGGAATGAAGTGCTGACGACGCAGCCCAGCATCACGCTGCGCAACGACGGACGCTCGATCAACCGGAAGATTCTCGGCATGGCCGACGAATTGCGCGAGGGCAAGTTTGCCACGCTGGACGAGGCGCTGGCCGCGTTTAACGCTAAGCTGGACGCCGCGCTGGCAGGCGACGAAGAACCCGAAGAAGAGCGCCCGGCACACTAACATCCGCTCCGTCTCAAGGGCCTTGGTTGTTGCCTTCCCCCCGATGGCGCAACCGAGGCCCTTGTCTTATTTCTTCACGTGAAATGTGAGGAAGAACCCGCAGCGGTCGTGACCGAGGACACAGGCCAACAACCGTGCCACTGCACGGGCGGGCAGCGGCTTGTTGTAGAGCAGGTCGTAGCGGTTGACGGTGGCGCGCAACTCGATGATTTCCAGGTCGAGCGCTTCGAGCAGGGTGCGAACTTCCCCCAGCGTGTAGCCCTTGGTGCCGGGGCTTTCCATGTGGTGGTGCAGAACCTGGGCAAAGCTCATCCATGGTTTTCCCCGCAACAGGGCAAAGCGTCCCCAGCGGTAGAAGGTGTGGAGCGAATGGCGGTTGTAGATCATCGCCTTGATCTCGCCGCCGGGACGGGTTACGCGCACCAGTTCTTCCAGCGCGCGCACCGTGCTGGGGGAATGGTGAATCACCCCCCACGAGTAGACCAGGTCGAAGTGGTTGTCGGGGTGGGGGAGATGTTCCGCGTCGCCTACTTGCACTTCGGCGCTCAGCCCATAGACCGCCAGCCGCTGCTGCACATGGTCCACCGCCTCCTGCGTCAGGTCCACGCCGTGGGCTTCCGCGCCCGCCCGCACCCATTGCAGAAAGTCCGTTCCCGCGCCTACCCCCACCTCTAGCACGCGCTTGCCGTGGTAGCGGGTGAACTGCGCGAAGGAAAATATGTAGGGCTCGCTCTCGTAGCGGAAGGCCTCGATCTCGTCGAAGTAGGCACGAGTAAACTTCTCCGCATTGGCAGCATCCGTGCCGCAGGATTGCGCATTCCAGTAGTCGCGCACGGCATCCTTCAGTTCCGGCTTCACCGCCTCGGGGGATTCCTGTTGCTGCATGTCGCTCATGCGGAAACCTTCTCGATTACGGAGAGCAGCTTGGGGTAATTCGCCTCGTGCGAATAGCGGGCGATGACGCGTTCCCGGGCGGCCCGGCCCATGCGTTCGCGCAGGGCGGGGTTAGAGATTAAGGCGCGCAGCTTCTCTTCCCATGCCTCGGGTGTGTCTGCCAGGCAGCCGTCCACCCCATCCTCGATGATGTCCGAGTTCATGCCGACGGGGCTGATGACGCAAGGCGTGCCCACGCCCATGTATTGCAACGCCTTGAAGGCGCACTTGCCGCGCGTCGATGGCGTGTCGAGCAGGGGCATCAGGCCGATGTCCGGTGCTTGCAGGTACCACACTTCGCGCCCAGGTTCCCAGTGGTGGTTCTCCACCTCGACCCCATCGAGTTCGTATGGCTTGCCCGTGGCCACCAGCAGCTTTATGGGAAACTCCTTCGCCAGCTTTTGCAACACGGGCTCGATGGCCTGCATGTTCACGAGGTTGGTGTAGAGGCCGGTCCAGCCGAGTACCACAGGCTCGCCCGCGCCGCGCTGCGGATAGGTCTTCTGCGTGTGGGTGTCCATGTCGATGCAGGTGGGGATGACGGTGGTTTCGGGAGATAGCCCTAACACCTGCTCGGCCAGGTACTCGTTCCCCACGATGCCATGCCGCGACAGGGCGGCCACCTTCCAGAGCCAGTTCAAATCCACCAGTTTCTGAAAGGCGCTGTCCACACCGTCGGGCGCTACCCATACGGCGTCGTCAATGTCGTAAACCATGCGGTCGTTCAGCAAGGAGCAGAGGCGTTCGAGCAGGGGAGGGCCATAGCCGCCATACATCAGCGAACCCCGGATGATGACGACGTCCGCACCAATGACGTGGCGCATCTGCGCCAGCCGCGCGAGCAGGCACCACAACAGGTAGGCCACCTTGCCCGCGCGCACGTTGTGCACCCAGAGCCGTTCCCACACCGCGTGCGAACTGGGCAGGCAGACGCGGCAGTCGTAGCCGTCCGCCTCGAGCATCTCGGCAAACTTGAGCACGCGATAGCGGATCGCCGCAATGTTGGTGGCGGCGTTGCCAAAAAAAACGATGCGCTTTTTACGGCGCGCTGGCTGAATTAGTGGTTGCATGATTTCGGGGGTATGGTATACTTTCCGCGAGCCGGGGCTTGATACGCGCCACGTTCGCATGTGCGCACCTTCTCGATATCCTAAGGGGATTCTCATGAGAGAACCAAGCCCGCTCGTCCCTTCCCGTATTTCCACCACTTCGTCGGCCACACTGCACCTGCGCTCCGGCAACGTGGTGCAGGGCGCGTTGCACCGCGTCAGCGTGAACGGCCTGCACCTGCACATGGATGATCCCCCGAGGGAGCACGGCCCGTGCCGTGTGGGGCTACGCGTGACCACCGAGGGCCGCGCCTTGGAAGTTCAGTGCCTGGGCAGTATCATCAGCAGGCACGATGCCGGGGTGGTGGTTCACATCGAGTCCGTGGCGGGGGTCGATAGTCTCGACCACCTCCGCGCTCTCGTGCACGACGCGCCCTTGGTGGCATTTAAGAAAGCAAAATAGCGGAGGGCGATTCGACGCCCTCACGAGAGGGGAATCGCCATGTCCGCATCCAGTTCATTTACTCGCCGGGGTTTCCTCGGCGCAACGGGCCTTGCCGTGCTCGGGGCGGCGGGAGCTTCAAGTGCTGCCACGCCCGTTGCGAGGGAAGTGGCAGGCGCGCGCATGAAGGTGAGCTTAGCCGCCTATTCCTTCAACCGGCTGCTGCCGCGCCGTGGAGACGCGGACAGCCAGCAGAAGGCAAAGATGCGGATTGAGGACTTCGTGCAATTCTGCGCAGAGCAGGGCCTCGGCGCGTGTGAGCCCACGGGGTATTACTTTCCGCAGGAGATCACGCCGGAGTACCTGCAAGGATTCAAGGCGCTCTGCTTCCGCAATGGGCTGGACATATCCGGCACGGCGATTGGCAACGATTTCTGCAAACCCGAAGGCCCCGAGTGGGATGCAGAACTGGCGATGACAAAGGAATGGATCGACCATGCCGCCCTGATGGGCGCGCCGCACATCCGCATCTTCGCGGGCAACGTGCCAGACGGCGACACCGAAGAAGCTGCCGTGGCAAGGGCCGTGCGCGGCATCAACGAATCCCTCAAGTACGCCGCCGAGAAGGGGGTGTTCCTTGGTCTGGAGAACCACGGCGGCGTGACCGCAACGTCGGAGCAGTTGCTGCGCATCATCGCGTCGGTGGATGCCTCCCCTTGGTTCGGGGTCAATTTCGACAGCGGCAATTTCCGCACGGCGGACCCCTATGCCGACCTGGAGAAGATAGCGCCGTATGCGGTGAACGCGCAGTTGAAGGTATCCATGCACCCAAACGATGGCAAGGCCGAGCGCGCGGACTTCAAGCGCATTCTCGACATCCTCAAGGGCGCGGGCTATCGCGGGTACGTGGCGCTTGAATACGAGGATTCCGCCGATCCCTTCAAGGCCATACCGGTATTGCTGGACGAGATCCGCACGGCCTTGGGCGAGGGCTGAGTGACGTGATAGTTTCGGAAGGGTTGACGCCGCTCGATTTGCTGCCCAAGCTGGATCGCTTCTTTGTATTGGCAGGCCCGAAGATTCGCGGCCTTGCCGAGGCATGGGACCCATCGCGCGGCGCGCCGGTGTTCACCGTGCAGGGGCAATACACCACGCGCGGCTGGACCGAATGGACGCAGGGCTTTCAATACGGCTGCCAGATTCTCCAGTTCGACGCGACGGGCGAGGAGGATTTCTGGCGACTGGGGCGGGACAACACCCTGCGCCACATGGCCCCGCACATCAGCCACGTGGGGGTGCATGATCACGGCTTCAACAACCTGAGCACCTATGGCAACTTGCGGCGGCTCGCGCTCGAAGGGCGCACTGCGGAAAGCGCGGATGCGCTCGAGCTTTACGCACTCGCCATCAAGTTGAGCGGCGCGGTGCAGGCGGCACGCTGGACGAAGCTGCACGATGGCACGGGCTTCATCCATTCCTTCAACGGGCCGCATTCGCTCTTCAGCGACACCATCCGCAGTTGCCGCATCCTGATGGCGGCCCACGCGCTGGGCCATGTGCTGATGGGGGAGAACGATGCACGCATCTCGCTGTTGCAGCGGGCCGCCGAACACCTGACCAACACCGCGCGGTACAATGTGTGGTATGGCGAAGGGCGCGACGCCTATGACGTGCGCGGGCGCGTGGCGCATGAGGGCGTGTTCAATGTCACGGATGGGCGCTACCGCTGCCCCAGCACGCAGCAGGGCTACTCGCCCTTCAGCACGTGGACACGAGGCTTGGCGTGGGTGATGCTCGGGGCGGCGGAGCAGTTGGAAAGCATCGAACGGTTGGAGCTGACTGGCAGCGATATCGAGCAGGCGTTGCTGAAGATGGCGCAGGCCACCTGCGATTTCTACATCGAGCACAGCGCCGCCGACGGCGTGCCCTATTGGGACACCGGCGCGCCGGGCCTTGCACACATGGGCGACTGGCGCAATGCTGCCGCGCAACCGGACAATGCTCACGAACCCGTAGACAGTTCTGCTGCGGCTATTGCCGTGCAGGCTTTCCTGCGGTTGGGAAAGGCCACGGGAGATAGTGGCTTTACGAATGCAGGCGTGACGATTCTCAACACGCTGCTGTCCGCACCGTATTTAAGCGAAGACCCTGCGCACCAAGGGCTGCTACTGCATTCGGTGTATCACCGCCCTAACGGCTGGGACCATGTGCCCGAGGGCAAGTCCGTGCCGCAGGGGGAATCGTCGATGTGGGGAGATTACCACCTGATGGAAGCCACCCTGCTGGCGAAGCGGATGGCCAACGGGGGATACTTTGTGTATCTAGATTGTGCTGGTTGAGAGGGCGGGGTATTTGGAAGTTTCGCGTGTCACCCCCTCACCCTAACCCTCTCCCCCTTCCAGGTGGAGAGGGGACCTGAGGTTGGTGCTTTGGGTGTTGGTTACATTCTTGGGTGGCTGGTGGGTTGTCATGATTTCCCCCATGACGTTAAGCGTGTCCACAGATTCTCTCAGGATATGCTATACATTCAACCAGTCCTCGGCTTTTGGCGTGCCTTCCAAACCAATACTCTGGAAGTAAAAACATAAGGAACTTCGTCTGGTCCCCTCTCCACCTGGAAGGGGGAGAGGGTTAGGGTGAGGGGGTGACACGCGAATCGTTGAACACCACTTCCATTTCCCTCAAGTAAGAGGAACGATTCCATGAAATATGTTGGGCTGGCGCGTGCCCTTCGCAAGTGGAACACTGATGCAGAAGCTGCGCTCTGGCGCAAGCTCCGAGCGCGACAGCTTTCTGGATTGAAGTTTAGGCGACAGCATCCTTTCAGGAATTACATTCTGGATTTTTATTGCGAGGAGTTGTTGTTAGTGGTTGAACTGGATGGAGACCAGCATGGCATGGCGGAGGGTGAGGCTAAGGATGCGAAGCGAACCGAGGACTTGAACCATTGTGGAATGACTGTGTTGCGACATAGCAACGTGGACGTGCTGAAGAACTTGGATGGCGTGTTGATGGACATAGACGAAGCGCGCCAGAAATTGCAGCAAGCAGGGCAGGAATAGTGATGACCACGCATACCGTTGGGATAATCATGAACGGCGTCACGGGGCGGATGGGCGCGAACCAGCATTTGGTGCGCTCGATACTGGCCATTCGTGCGCAAGGGGGCATTCGCCTGGCGGATGGCAGCCGAATCCTGCCGGAGCCTATCCTGATGGGACGCAATGCGGCCAAACTTCAGGAACTGGCGGCGGTACATGGGGGGCTGCCCTGGAGCACGGACTTGGACAGCCTGCTGTCCGACCCCACCTACCCGGTGTACTTCGACGCGCAAACTACGCAGGCGCGATACGAAAGTACGAAGCGGGCGATAGCGGCAGAGAACCATGTGTACCTTGAGAAGCCCTGCGCGGAAACCCTGGCGCAGGCGATGGAGTTGTACAACCTGGCCGAGTCTGCCGGGGTGAAGCATGGCGTGGTGCAGGACAAACTGTGGCTGCCGGGATTGCAAAAGCTCAAGCATCTGATCGACACGGGATACTTCGGGCGCATCCTGTCGGTGCGGGGAGAGTTTGGCTACTGGGTGTTCACCGGCCACGACCAGACGGCCCAGCGTCCCTCGTGGAATTATCGCAAGGAAGACGGCGGCGGCATCATCAGCGACATGCTGTGTCATTGGCGGTATGTCATTGATAACCTCTTCGGCGAGGTCAACGCGGTGTCTTGCCTTGGGGCTACGCACGTTCCCGAGCGCATAGACGAGGCGGGCAAGCCCTATACCTGCACGGCGGACGACGCAGCCTATGCCACGTTTGAAACGGCCACCGGGGTCATCTGCCATTTCAATTCCTCGTGGTGTGTGCGCGTGCGGCGCGATGACCTGGTCACGCTGCAAGTGGACGGTACGCAAGGCAGCGCGGTGGCGGGCCTGCGCGAGTGCTACACCCAGCATGGCGCAAACACGCCGCGCCCGGTGTGGAACCCAGACCTGCCCAGCCCGATAGACTTCCACGGTGGCTGGACCCCGGTGCCCAACAACCATGCGCACGACAACGCCTTCAAGGCGCAGTGGGAAAAATACCTGCGGCATGTGGTAAACGACGATCCCTTCCGCTGGAACCTGCTTGAAGGGGCGAAGGGCGTGCAGCTTGCCGAACTGGGGCTGCAATCGTGGGACAAGCGGGCGTGGGTCAGCGTGCCGCCGCTGGTGTAATTCCCCCTGCCACGGCGGCGAAGGTGATGGGGCCGGGTTGGTTGGTGGGGGTTACGTGGATGAGCGGGCGGTGCGCGGCGTTCGCGGGGTCGGCAAAGCTGGCGGCGGAAAGCGTGGCACCTTCTCCCACGCCGCCTGCGCCGATGTTGATGGCGCGCTCGGCATTGCCCGCAAAATGCACCGCGCCGGTTTCGCGCAACATGCCCTCGGTCTGGGCGAGGCGTTGCTGGGCCTCGGCAAGCCCGGCACCCCAGCGCGGGGCAGACTGGGCGTAGTGTTCCAGTACTTTCTTCATGGGGGGCAACAGGCGCGAGCGCACTTGAGAACCCTCTTGCGCCTTGCGCAGGATTTGCAGGAGCGGCTCGACTTTCTTTTCGGAAAGCAGCGATTCCGACAATGTCGTGGCGAGTGGGGCACGCGCCTCGGATATCAGCTTGTCCAGCTCGGCAAGCTCGGCGTGCCACTCGGCATAGCGTTCACGCAGGGCCAAGTAGGGCGAGGCCAGTTCACCGCCCCCCGCGCCGGCGTCGCGCACCTGCTTTGCAAGGTTGCTCAACTGGCTCACGGCGGAGGTCAGCTTCTGCCTGCGCTGGGGGGCCAAGTCCGGGGGGATGCCCTCGGCCTCGCCTTTCAGAAAGCGCAAACCGCGCTGGCACACGTCGAGCGGCGGGGCCAGCACGGTGAGGTCGGGCACTTCGGGCAGCTCAATGGCCCGCATGATGGCGAGCATCAGCTCTTCGGCCATCTTGTGAGTAAGCCCGAGCAGGGCGCGAGCAAATTCGAGTTCACGCAGGGCCACAATGGCGGCTTCGCCCGCCGGACCCGCTTGCAGCAGGTAGAGCATTTCGAGCACGGCGGCTTTGTAGTCTGCCTCGAAGAGGGTACGCAATGCGGTGATCATGCCCACGTCGTAGCGCGCACGCACGTACTCTTTCAGGGTCTGCTGTTGCTGTGTATCCAGTTCGCCGCCGAAGTCGAGGTTGCTGAGCACGGAGCGGAATTCGATGGTGGCGGGGCGGTTGCGGTCGGGGGCGATTCCTTCGATGCGCGCGCCGTCGAGCAGCGAAACGCGGCTGCGGCTGAGCGTGCCGCCTATCTCGGCCTGCCCGCAGAGGGCGCGCGTTTCGATCACGTCTCCCGACACGGTGAGCGTTCCTGCGCAATAGAGCAGGGTGGCGCGGTCCACCGCGTCGAGGCGCAAGGAACCCTTGGGCGCGAGCAGGCGTGAACCGGGCAACACGCGGCGCGCGGCGATGTTGCCGTCTAGCGACATCAACGCGCCGCCGGTTACATCGCCCTCGATGGTGATGCCGTTGTCAGCCAGGACAACGCCCGCCGATTGGCCGTCCAGCGTAAATGCACCGCGCCGCACCTCGAGGTAAATTTCCTTACCCAGGTCTCCGCTCAAGTGCAGGTCGCCCTCGTGCTCGTAGTAATAAAGGTTGATGTTCAGCGGCATTCCGCCAAGGTATTCCACCTTGCGCTTTTGCGCACCTTGCAGAAATTCCTCGGCAAGCACGGAGCGGCTTGCGGATTTGGCACCGGCGGTGGGCAGATCACTGGCCTGCGGGGCGGCGGTCGCCTTGGCGGCAGGCACCACACTTTCCGCGTAATAGGTGTAGTACGCGTCCAGCGTTTGCTCGAGAATTTGTTGCAGGCGCAGGTGGCTTTGGCTTGGTTCGCCCAGCGCCGTCAGGCCGCGCAGGGTGTTCTCCACCAGCCGCAGTTCGCTCTCGCTCACGTCTTGCGGGCGCCCCTGCCGGGCCTTCTCGATAGCATTGCGCAGGCTCCAGTTGGTACGGCGGCGCTGGGCTTCGGAGTCGGTTGCCTCACCAGAGAGGGGTATGGCCAGCGCACGCTCGGCAACAATCTGCTGAAGCCGCACGCAGTGGGAGTAATCGTCGTCCGAGAGGCCCGGCTGTGCCAAGCGCGCTGCGGCGTGGTCGCGCAGTGCCGCGCTTTCTTCGTCGGTCAGGTGCTCGGGCAAAAAGGCAGGGACATCCGCCTTCGCCAATGCGCTGTGCAACACGTCTTCGGACATGGTCCTCGGTCCGCTGGAAACGGTCTACCCCCGCCTGCCAGCAGCTTTCCCCCTGAACCCCAAAAATCTCTTGCCGTAACTTTACGATATTTTAGCCTTTCTGACAATAGCTAATTTCTGTGAGGTGGCATAGGCTTTAGAGAGGATTGAGCAGGCGATTAATTGCTGCGAACTCGGCGGTGCCTTGCACTTCTGGCGACAGCAGCTCTGCCAAGGGAACTTGGGCTTGTTGAAGCGCGGCTGCTGCGCCTTGTGCCAGGCGAGTGGGGGGGATGCCTTGGGAGAGAACGAGACGCATGGTTCCGATGAGGCGATCGTTCCAGCCGAGCTTGCGGGGGGTGTCTCGGGTTACGCGTTCTAGCGCGTCTTCGAGGTGCGGGTTCACCATGCGTTCGAGCAGGTCGTCCGCATAGGCGGTGAAGCCCTCGGGGGTGAAGAGCGGGTCCACGCCGTGGTGCTTCTTGATGAGTGCCGCGCCGCATTCTTCGATAAAGGCGGCGCGCAGCTGGGCCATCAGGTCGGGGTGGGCGGCGAGTTGGTCGAAGGTGTTGAGTCCCCGTTGCAGGCCGAGGTATCCGCCCATGGCGTGGATGGCGTTGTGGCCGTAGAGCTTGGCTTCCTCGAAGGGGAGCAGGTCGGGCTTTTCCTCGAATACCCTGATGGCGCGTTGGAAGTCGGTAGCGTTGAACCGCACTTGGGAAACCAGAATGCGGTTGAAGGCCTCGACGAGAAAGGCGCGGGGCGCGCTGGGAGTGAGGGGTTGGATGCCACGTGCGTGGGCTGCATCGTCCATAGGTACAATGCCGCTCATCTTTCCAATGACGGTGTTGAGGAATTGCACGTTGGGCAGGGGGGAAGCCGCTGCCGCAAGCACCTGCGCTTCCAGTATCTCGGCGGCGTGATTGTTGTTCTCGGCGGTGTAGACCACGGCGGGGTTGGGGTTGCGGGCCAAGCCTTCCGCCAGCAGGCGGTGTACGCTGCCAGGGCTGTCGCTCGTGTAGAAGTCCACGCTGGGCAGGGCAGTGGCCAGCTCACTTGCTACGGCTATCGCTTCGATGAGGGCAGCGCGGTCAGAGGGGTCGTTGGGATTGTAAATGTCTATCGGCCCCACCAGCGCAGGCTCGATGCCATCGGGGTGGGCGATGTTTACGGTGAAGCAATTGCCTGCCGTGCGCACGGTGGCGACGACTTCGGCATTCACTTCCGCAACCACCAGCCGGGAGAAGCGCCCCGTGCGGTGGGCCTCGTAAAGGAACAGGCCTGCTTGTATCGCGCCGAAACCGAAGCCTACGAATGTGCGCTCTTTACTCATAAAGGCAGAGCCGGGTGTTGCGGCCAGCCGCCGCTGATGCGCGCCTGAAGCTGTTCCCACGGGATGATGCCGCTGGTGGCGGCGGGCTGCTCCACACAACACGCGCCCGCGCCCACCGCGCCCAGCAGCACGTCGCGGGGCGACAAGCCGCGCAAAGCGCCTGCAATGAACCCGGCGATGGTGCAGTCTCCCGAGCCAGTGGCCCCGGCCTCTTGCACCTGAAAGCAGGGGGCGGTGAGTTCGACGTTGTGCCACTCGAGCGAGAACTGGGCGAGGCGTGCGGGGTCGGCGCTGGTGCGGAGGTAAAGCCCTTGTGAACCCAGCTTGAGCACGGCCATGCCCGCGCCGAGAGAGAGCAACTGGCCGGAGATAGCGCGTAACGTATCGGCGCTGATGGCTTCGCCCACAGGGCGGCGCAGCATGAAACTGATTTCGTCGAGGCTGGGCAGGAACACGTCCACCAGCGGCAGCACCTTCTCCAGCAGCAGCGGCCAGTTGGTCTGTGCTGCGTCCGAAGCGGGATCCACAAAGGCCATATCGAGCGAGGTGATGAGGCCGTTCTGCTTGGCTTGCGTGAAGACCTCGCGCAGCGCGTCGCCGTCTCCCGCGCGCATACCGCGCATCAGCGGGGGATAACCGAAGTGAAACCATCGCGCTCCCTGCAAGTGCGCGTCGTCCAGATCGACTGGGGCAAACGTATCGTTCGCGCCGGGGTGGTGCAGGAAGGCACGGTCCGCCCCTGGCAGGTTCATCACGACGGTGTAGGAACTGCTCTCGCCCGTGGCCACAATCATGCCCTCGGCCAGCGCAGGGTCCATGCGGCGCAACACGTCGAGCAGCGCCGCTCCGAGGGGGTCCGCCCCCACTTTGCCCACGAGTCGCACCGGCGTGCCGAGCTTATGCAGGGCAAGGCCGGTGTTGGCTACCGCGCCACCGGTGGACACGGCGGCAGCGCCGACCACGGTGAGCTTGCCGGGTGTAAGCAGCGATTCCGCAGGTGTATTGCGCGGCAGCTCTGGTATCACGTCGAGGCATATATGCCCGGCGACTACGACATCAGCCGTGGATGCCATGAAGGGTTCCTCCCGTTGAATGCGGAATGGTACAACATGGGGGCGGGGGAATTAAGAATTAGGAATTACGAATTATGAATTAGGGAATGGTCTGGCGATATTTTTATCGGGTGGCGTCTGTGGGTATGGTTAGGGTGTTCGTCTGGGGAAGCAACTATCGGAGAGGCGCGATCTTGAAAATACTTCGTACAAGCTTAGTTGTGATTTTATTGGCAGGGGTGAGTTATGCCGAACCCTTTGCGGGCAAGTCCTATACCGATGGTGACACCTTTGCCGACACGTGGGTGGCCACCGATGCACTGGGGCGCAAGGTGCCGTCGCTCGAAGAGGCGGGGCCGGTGCGCGCGGGGAAGCAGGTGGGAATTTTTTATTGGACGTGGCATCGCCCCCATGCGGGAGGACCGAACGACAACACCAAGATTATCGCAGCGGCGGAAGGCGGACCAGCAGTGTGGCCGGAGAACGGCGCGCCGCACCATTGGGGTGAGCCTGAGCTGGGCTATTACCTGATGACCGATCCCTTCGTCATCCGCAAGCACGCCAGCATGTTGATGGATGCGGGCGTGGACGCGGTGTTCTTTGACACAACAAATCCGCCGCATACGTGGAAGGATGAGTATGAGGCGCTCTGCCGCGAATACACCGCCATGCGCGCCGAGGGTGCGCGCACCCCGACGATAGCGTTTATTACGCCGTTCTGGGACCCTACGCCTGTATCCGATCGGCTGTGGACGGACCTGTATCAACCGGGTTTGTGGCGCGACCTATGGTTCCAGTGGGACAGTAAGCCGCTGCTGCTGGCCAACCGGGACTTCATCAAGAACGAGGAGATGTTGAACTTCTTCACGTTCCGCCGTCCGATGCCGGATTACTGGGTGGGCCCCAGCGGGCCGGAGCAGTGGAGTTGGCTTGAGGTGTACCCGCAGCATGAGTTCAAGAACAGCCTGGGCGAGGTCGAGCAGTTGAGCGTGGGCGTGGCGCAGAACGCCCTGCCGAACACGCCTGGCCCTGCGGCGATGAGCCACAAGGCTGGGGCCATGGGGCGAAGCTGGCACAACGGCGCGCGCGACACGCGCGAGGGCGCGGTGAACCTGGGGCTGAACTTTGACGAGCAGTGGGGCCGGGCGATGCAGGCGGACCCCAAGTTTATTTTCGTGACAGGTTGGAACGAATGGGTGGCCGGGCGATACACCGAGTGGAGCACCTACACCGACAAGGACGCCTATCACCCCGGCGGCCTGTTTGTGGACCAGTACGACCACGAATACAGCCGCGATTGCGAGCCCATGCGCGGCGGGCACACGGACAGTTATTACTACCAACTGGCCAGCTGGGTTCGGCGATTCAAGGGCGTGCGCCCGCTGCCCACGGCAACGGGGCCTAGCGCCCTTGCCATAGATGGGGACTTTGCCGACTGGTCCGACGTTACGCCGGAGTTTCGAGACACCATCGGCGACGTGACCCACCGCGACCACAAGGGCTACGGCGACACCCACTACACCAACGCCACCGGGCGCAACGACATCGTTATCGCCAAGGCGGGGTATGACGAGCAACATCTATATTTCTTCGTGCAGACCAAGGCCCCGCTCACCCCGCATACCGATGCGAACTGGATGCGACTTTTGATCGATGCAGATCAGAACGCGACCACGGGCTGGCTGGGATACGATTACGCCGCAAACGTGACTGTGAACTCTGCCAAGGAAACCACCCTCAGCGCATGGCGCGATGGGGAATGGGCGACCGTGGCCATGGTGCCCTACCGCGTGAACGGCAACGGCATGGAAATCTCCCTGCCCCGCGCGTCCTTGGGCTTGGCAGCAGCCAATCCCACCTTCGATTTCCACTGGGCCGACAACATCCAGGGATTCACCGATGTATCCGAATTGGGCACCAACGGCGACAGCGCCCCCAACCGGCGGTGGAATTATCTCTACGTGGTGGGGGAGTATGGAAGCGTAGCGAATCATATTGAGAATGGAGACTCTGCACAGTGAATCCTCGTCCCGCTTTTGCATCGTTTGTCTTCACGTCTGCCGTGCTTATGTGTTTGGGGTGGGGGCTGCGGGGATACATAGGCGGCGGCCCCTTGGGGGCCATGATTCCGGGTGCCTTCATCGCGCTGTGGTTGTGCATTTTGCTGGGGATAGACGGTCGGCGTGCGGCGTTGGTGGCGGCGTTTGGGGCGGTGGGCATTGGCATTGGTGGCGAGATGACCTATGGCCAGACGCTGGGCCTGTTGCGCAGCAACGACACCGTGGCGTGGGGCCTGCTGGGCACGGTGGTGAAGGGGGGCGTGTGGGGCTTGCTGGGGGGCGCGTTGCTGGGGCTCGGCTTTGTGGTGCAGCGCTTGTCCTTCAAGCAGGTGGCGCTCGCCTTGTTGGCCTGCGCGTGCGCGATGGTGGTGGGCATTGCACTCATCAACCAGCCGAAGCTGATCTATTTTTCCGATCCCATCAACAAGCCGCGCGACGAAGTCTGGGCGGGGTTGTTGTTCGGTGCCGTCGCGTTGCTGTTAGTGCTTAAGCGCTACAAGGAAATCCAGGTGCCCGGATGGTTTGCGCTGTATGGCACCGTGGGCGGCATGGCGGGCTTTGGCATTGGCGGTGCGTTGATGGCACTGGGCTCACGCGTTGAGCCACCCCTGCGCGGCCTGCCTTGGTGGAAGTTTATGGAGTTCACCTTTGGCGCGTGCCTTGGATTGGCCTTCGGAGCCTGCGCCCTGCACCTGCGCAAGGTGCTCTCGGAAAAGCTCGAAGCTGAAGCTGTCCCGGTGGTGGTGCCATGGCGGGCACTGGGTGGGGCCGTGGTTATGCTGGGCCTTGGGCTGGTGGCATGGGAAGCCACGGCGGAGCACCTGGTCACCGCTGCCAGCGAAAGCGCCTTGCGCTCCGCGCTCCTACCCTTTGCCATGGTGCTGCTGGGCTACTCAACGCTGGCCTTTGTGCTGATGTTGCTTTCCCTGCGCTACACCACGCTGGCATGGCAGACCGCCCTCACCATGACCTTCATCGCCACCATCATCGACCTGCAAGACGACCTCGCCGGGGAGAATGGCATCCTTGTGGCGGCGTCTATCCGCTGGGCATTTGTCTGGTCCACACTGATCGTGTCGGCGCTGCTGGTGCTCGCGTGGCAACGCAGTACCGCGCCCCGTTTGCAGTCCGCGTTGCTGGCATTGATGTGGGCCTGCACGGCCGTAGCCTATGCCCGCATACTTGTTTCGCCCAGCGTGCTCGCCCCGGCTGCCGATGTAACGGCCAGCTTGCCCATGCGATTTGTGGCGGAGCTAGAAGGACACGGCATCGTGCATGGCATCTTCACGGCCTGCGCCGTGTATGCCACCGTGGCGATTTATCTGCACGCCGGTTCAACGGTCACTGGGGCGGATGGGTTCCCTGATCGAAAACATGTCGACTAAACCAATCCGGCACTTCAGACTCGATCACGGTAACTTCGCTACCGTCTGTAATCTCGGCAACAAAGGAACGTTTACCCAAGCCTAGCGAGTTGTCGAATATGTAGGCCCGGTTGGAACAGGATATTGCCTCCAGTAAGAGGGAGAGGGAACGGTAGTATCGCTCCCTGATCTTTTCCTCTGGCACGGCATGGCCGCCATTGAGCACGCGGTTGTGAACACGGGAGATATTGATTTCCGGATCGCTCGTTGCCACGAAATAGAGATAGACACGAAAGCCCTTGTCTCGGGCGACCCGGAGAAAATCTACCTTGTCACGGGATGACATGACCGTTTCAAACGTGAAGGATACTTGTGCATCCAGCAGGTAACGCCGGAGGAAATCAGACAGCACGGACGCAACGTAAGAGTTTGCATCCACCCTATCGAGGCGTAGCTGTGTGCCGTCAAGGCGCAGGCGTGCGGCGACACCAGAAAGCCCGGCTATCTTCAGCAGTGTTGAGTCGGAGAAAAAATCTTGTAGTTGCTTCAGGGAAGGGGTTGCCTGAAATTCGTCAAGGTCCAGCAATCCATCAAGCCGCAGCGTCCGCTCGATATCGTCTGGATTGATGTACGATGACGAGCCATTCCGGTGGAAGGTCTTGCTTTAGGGTGCTCTTGCCAGACCCATTGGGTCCGGCGAACATGCGGAGTCGCGGGGTGGACATCGCTAGCGGAGCTTGTATACGGCGCCCGGTTGCACTGCTAGGGGTGGCGGAAGCTCTTTGATAAACTCGCGGCTGCCGTCGGCATATACCCGGTACAGCGCATTGCCTTGGGCTTCCACCACGCTGCCGCTGGTGAGCATCGCTTGTTCTCGGGCAAGGCGGAACGCGTTGCCCGCCAGCTTGGCCATGTCGATTTCCAAGTCGCCGATTGACTTTTCAGTAACTGCCATTGTGCAATGTCCTTGTCAACATCATAAGCGATCACTGCCAGCGCCGCAAGGGGCGGTTGGCGGCGCTTGCTTGCAAGGGAGTCACGATGCCTGCACCCCTATTGTACCTGAAATCTCGCGTATGCCAATTGGGCTTGTGCTTGCTCTCTCTGCCCGGTGTGGGTGTTGCGGCCCCAGCGGAGCCGATGGTTTCTTTTTTCACTGAGTCTCCTGGACGGATGGGCATTCGGCTGGGTGAGCAGCGAATTGCCACCTATGTATGGGAAGACCCCGCCATTCCCCGTCCTTATTTCTGCAATGTGTTTGCGCCTGATGGCACGCGGATAACGCGCACGCATCCGCCGGACCCGGTGGCGGACAAGGACAACATGGACCACGCCGAGTTCCACCCCGGCATCTGGCTGGCTTTCGGCGATTTGGGCGGCGCGGATTTCTGGCGGCTCAAGGCGCGGGTGCGGCATGTGGAGTTTTCAACGAAACCAACCCCCACGCGCGAGGGCGGTGCCTTTAGTGTGGTAAATGTTTACGAGACGCTGGAGGAACCTCCGAGGGAGATCGCGCAGGAGACTTGCATCTACTCGATTCAACCTGATGGCAATGGTTATTGCTTGAGCGCTGAAAGCATATTCAAGGCAACGCAAAATGGGGTTGCTTTTGGCGACCAAGAGGAGATGGGCTTCGGCATTCGCTTGGGCACTCCGGTAACGGTGAAGCATGGCAGCGGGACGATGCGCAACAGTGCAGGCGGTGTGAACGAGGCTGGCACTTGGGGGAAGCAGGCAGAATGGTGTGCTGCTAGCGGGGTGGTGGAGGGGCACCGTGCAGGGGCTATGCTGGCGCAGGTGCACGGCCCGGTTCAGCCCTCGTGGTTCCACAGCAGAGACTATGGGTTGATGGTTGCGAATGCTTTCGGCAAGAAATCCATGACTGCGCCAGACGATGATTCGGTTGCGCCAGAGGCTATGCAATTGGAGAAGGGAGAAGAACTGAAGCTGGGGTTTGCGCTTTACATCTTCTCCATGGCCGATGAGGGAGAGCCGGACTATTCGGCGATACGAGAGCGTTTGCGACTATAGGTTAACAAGTAGCCTTTCTTAGTGGAGGGCTGTCAGTCCCCAACCTTTGCCCAAGCATCTTCGAGCAGGAGTAGCGTTTTTTCAGTGCTTAGACGCATTGGGTTGTTGGACAGGCGGATAAGGTCCGCAGCGGCGGCCAAGGCAGGAAGGGCATCCCTGGGCACGCCCGCGTCGGCGAGGCTTGATGGCAGCCCGAGGTCCTGCATCAATTCCGCGATGACGCGTGGCAGTTCGCCCGGTGTGCATCCCAGCGTTTCTGTCGCCCGGCCCACCTGCGCACGAACATGCGCAGGGCCGCGCGCGTCGAGGCAGGTATCAGCGTCCACGGTGTAATTGGCTGCGCCCACATGTCCCAACGTAAGCGCCACTGCGTGCCCATGTGCAATGCCATAGCCCTGCGTAAGCGCATAGGAAAGTGCGTGCGCAGCGGTGGTCTTGCCCAAGTTGATGGCCTGCCCGGCAAGGTGAGAGCCGAGCATCATTTCAATGCGCGCGGTGTGATCCACTTTCACGGCGCTGCGAACCAGCGCGCTTGCCAAAAGCGGGCCAGCCGCTTCTGCAAAGCGCAGGGATTCTGCGGTCGAGCCAACAGCCCAGAGCGATTCCAAGGCTTGCGCCAGAGCGTCCAGTCCGGTTTCCGCTGCAAGCCGCTGCGGCATGGCCGCGTGCAGGCGTACATCCAACACCACTGCGACGGGGCGCATAGATCTATGGGCTAAGGATATCTTGCGACCATCCACATAGATGGCGGCAAAGTGCGTGGCTTCGCTGCCCGTGCCCGAAGTTGTTGGCACAGCAATGATTGGAAGCGCGGCATCGGTTGGGGGTGCAGCTCCTCGCGTTACGGCATCAAGGGTGTCCCCAGCGCAGCTAGCGAGCGCCGCCACCTTGGCCACGTCCATGCATGACCCGCCACCAATGGCGACAACGGCGTCCGCGCCATGGGCTTGCGCCGCCCGCGCGGCTGCCGCTGCTTGTTCTGACTTTGGGTTGGGAGTGAATTCGGAGAACTCTGCCACCTCGCGCCCCGCTAGCGCGAGCCGCAACTCAGCTTCGATGTCTGAAGCGGCGACGGCCCCACGATCAATGACCAGCAGGAGGCGCTGCGCCTGGGCCGCGTCCAGCAGCATCGGCAGTTCCGAAAGGTTTGTAGCAATACCCTGCCCAGATCCCGCTATAAGTTGGCGCGCACCTGTACCGGGCACGGCCAGTAGAGAATCCAGTGAGTTGGGCACGGCTTATCCTTCCTCCAGCACCAGCTTGTCCCGTTTCTTCTTTAGCAGACGTTGCACTTGCTTGTGCTTTTCGTCAGTGAGGGGCATTAGCAAGAACACCAGCGCAGCGGCGATGAAGAAGCCGCCGACCACGGGCCCGAAGAGCAGGGCCAGCCGCCATCCCACTTCGGGGGCCTGCTCGGTGGCGCCTTCCTCAAACCCGATCAGGTTCAGCATCTGCCCCGTGGTGGCCAAGCCCACGGCTCGGGCAATCTTTGTGGTCAGGGTCCAGCAACCGAAGTACAACCCCTCGCGGTGCTGCCCTGAGCGCAGTTCGTCATAGTCCACAATGTCGGCCACAAGCGAATCGAAGAGGATGATGCTGCTTACGAAGAAGCCGCCCAACCCAGCGGAGAAAACGATGGGCGCCCATATCTGTCCTGCGGGCAACAGCGGATAGGTAATTACCGTGACGATGCCCAGCCCCAGCGCGCCCCAAAAGGCAGGCCGCTTCTTGCCATGCCGCCGCGCCAGCTTCACCCATATGGTGATGCTTGGGCTGGCAAACATCATGAAAGGCAGCAGGATACCCAGCAGCACCTGCGGCTCGGTGAGGTCAAGGCGGATGGTGTAGTACTGCAACGCCAGTGACGAGTTCACCGTGCGGCCAATCTGTGCAATCACAAACGCGCCCAGCAAGGGAGCGAAAACTGGGTTGCGCACAGCACTGTAATTGGCGCGAAAGAAAGCCTTGGTGCCTGCCAGCAACCCGTGTCCCTGCTCGGGGGTGCGGTGGGCCGGGGTGTCCAGGTTACCCACGGCGAAGATGCTGACTGCTGCTGCGGCCACCACGGCAAACCCGATGCCCAGCGAAGCGAGGCCGGGGTCTGGCTCGGCGGAGGTTTCACCAGGGTTGGCCCAAAGCGCCGTTAGGCCAAGCAACACCACGGCCAGCATGAACCCACCGTATTTGCCCAACATGCGCCAGCCAAAGATTTCGTTGCGCTCGTCTCGGTCGTCACTCAGTTCTCCGCCCAGCGCCGCGTGCGGTACGGATATAAGCGTCATCCCCGTGTTCACCGCCATGTAGAGCAAGAGCAGGTAGAGAAATTTTGCAGTGTCAGTCGTCATGGCAGGGGGATTGAATAGCGCAATGAACGAACCCGCCAGGGCCACAGAGCCTAGGGCCATCCACGGCCTGCGCTTGCCAAAGCGCGTGCGAGTGCGGTCAGAAACGAAGCCCATGATGGGATCGGTAATCGCATCCCACAGCACGGCCAAACCCAAGGCATAGCCCGCCAGTTCCGCGCTCAGGCCCACCTGCTGGGTATAGAAAATCAGCAAGTAGATTTGCAGCACGACCTCGGCGGAGGACATACCCCATTCCGCAAAGCCATACCCTGCCTTAGTCCCCGTTCTAAGTTTATCAGGCATGGGAAGCATCCATGCCCGACGCACTAAGCATGCGAGAATTCATGGAGATGCGGGGTTTCAGCGAATACAACATTACAATGCGCCCAAGTGAACCCGTAATGATAGGCACCCAAGGCCGCCGTAGCAAGCGGTATCTTAAAGTCGGGAAAGGCGTGCTACTCTTCCAAGTCCCGTGGCTGCGTACTCAGCTTCTGCAACAGTTCTTCCGCCTGGGAAAGATCAAAGCGCCTCGGGCCAGCCGGGGGCAGGCCTTGAGCTGGAGACTCCGGCTGCTCGTCGGGCACAACTTCTTCGACCATCTCATCTCCAATTCGGACATAGCCTTCGTCGAGAGGGTCTTCCTCTTCACACAATTCGGGCTCGGAATGTGCCCGCCTCGAAGGCAGCACGGCTCCCGTCATGCGCAGGTAATCGTCCTCGCTCAGGCGTTGCTCATCCGGCACACCGCTGTCGAGGCGTGGGTCATCCGAGAACGGATCTTGGGGAGCGTCCATGGGGTTCATCTAGGAATTGCGATCTTGCTGCTTGCGCATCAGCAACTCGGCAGCGCGCTGGTCGCGCGTCATGCGCGTTTCGGGCTGGCGCGTTCTGCCCGTTTCCTGTGCGGCGGCTCGCGCAAACAAACTCACCGGGCGAGGCGTGGGTTCCGACTCGGGCTCCTTGGGGAAAGTGAACACGGGCAAGGGCTCCGCAGCTTGCACCGCAACAACCGGCAGGGGACGCGCCCGTTCTAAGGGCTTCTCCATTTCGAGCACGGTTGTCTTTGCAATTGTGCTCGCGATCAGTACCTCGTCAATCGTTCGCGTCCCTGTCTGCATGGCGGCAAGCAAGGCATTTCTGCAAGTGGACACGATGATGCGCGGGTTACCTGCCGCATGGCGATGGATAGCCGCGTGGGCAGCTTCGGTAAAGCGGGGTTGCATGGCAGGGTCTTTAAGCGCCTGCGCAATTCGGAACTCGATGAACTGCCGAGACTCGGCGGAGGTAATCGGTTCCAGCGTATGTGTCAAGTTGATACGCTGGGCAAAGCCCGGCGCGGCGCGCAGCACTTGCTTCCATTCCAGCTGGGCAAAGCACACCACGTTGAGCAGCTTGTGCTGTTGCGTCTCGATATTCTGCAGCAACCGCAACAACTCGAGTTGCCCGCGCTTGTTCAGGTTCTGGGCATCGTCAATAATCAGCGTGGTGGTCTTGTCGCGCCCGGCCAACAGCGCCTCGCTCAAGGCCTGCATGTAGTCGGTGAAGTTGGCCTCGCGGGGCTGCACGCCAAACTGCGCGGCTATCGCCTCAAGTAGGGAAAAGCTGGTCCATGAAGGCAGGGGGGACCCGATGATCGCCGTGCGATATCGCGCAGGGTCGGCCAGCATGGCGGCCGTCAGCTTGCGCAGCAGCGTGGTCTTACCCGTGCCATAGCTGCCCAGCACCACGGCGATTCCATGCCGCTGGTCGATGCTGCTCCATAGCCGAAAGAGGCAATCGCGGTGTTCGCGCGTGGCATAGAAGTTGGCGGGGTCTGCCGTTGGGGCAAAGGGATGCTTGCCCAGCCCGAAGAAAGAAAGCAGGTTGCGGTGGTCATCCATGTTCAACCCCCGCGCAAGCTAGGCGAGTGTGTGTACTTAGGCCAAGTGGTTGATTTCGCAAGGCTTTGCAACCGCCTCCTTGCAAGTATTCTGGGTGACGCCACTTGGGCATGTCAAACATTAATGACATGGAGGCGTCAGCGGCTGCTTCTGTCGACAGCAATAAAATGTACCGCTTGTCGTATAGAGCAGCAAGCATGAATCGTCTCACCGGCATTCGTGCCGGGGATGGAAATATGGGTATCCAGCAAGTACAATCACATTTCCGAAGTGGTTAAGGATCGAGGGTAAGCGCAGGGATGGCAACCGAACGACTGGTAGTATTGAACGGCCCGTTGCAAGGGCACGTCGTTTCCATAGACGGCGTCCTTTCCATTGGACGCGCGCCAGACAATACCCTGCACCTCGACGATTTGCAGGTATCCCGTAAGCACGCCACTATCGAGCAGGGGCCGAAAGGCACCGTACTGCGCGATTTGGGCAGCGGTAACGGCACCTACATCGACAGCCGCCGCGTACTCGAAACCCGCCTGAGCAATGGCACCGTCATTCGCATTGGCCAGCAAGACCTGCGCTTCGAGACCGATGCCGTGATCCAGACTCCCGGCACGGACTACGGAATGGGCGATTCCGGCGTGCGTTTCCAGTCCGGCCCACAGCAGGCGGTGACCGCCGATGCAGCGGAGAACCTTTGCGCCACCTTCTTCCAGGCCCCGGCTGCCGCATCCAGCGGGCAAGACCTCGCCGAGATGCAGCGTCGCCTGCGGGCGGTGTATGCGGCGAACCAGGCAATTGCCTCCGAGCGCGATCTTACGCGCCTCTTTGAGATTGTCATGGAGCAGATATTCTCGCTGGTGCCCGCGCACAATGGCGTGATCATATTGCGCGACCGGCAAGCCGCCAAGGGCCGCAGCACCACCGTGATGAAGCTGGGCCACAGCACCGCGCTGGATGGCCTTGTCACGGAGTATGTGCGGTCCGGCGTGAACGGCGAAGAGGTCACCATCAGTTCCTCGATTGTGCGGCGCGCGATTGAGAACAAGGAAGCCGTGCTTACCGTGGACGCGGCGGACGATGCGCGCTTCGAGTCCGGCGCGAGCATCATTCAGGAAAACATTTCCTCGGCCATGTGCGTTCCACTGGTCTACCAGTCCGACGTGCTCGGCGTGATCTATGTGGACACGCGCGGTACCACGAACGCCTTTGTAAACCGCGACCTTGAACTGGTCTGCGCCATTGCCGGCCCGGCGGCCACGTCCATCAGCAACGCGCAATACGTGCGCAAGCTGGACCAGGCTTACCAAGACACCCTGATTGCGCTGGCGGGCACCATAGAACTGCGCGACCACTACACCGTGGGCCACAACTGGCGCGTGGCGAAGTATTCCGTTGAGATTGCCCGCGAGCTGGGGTGGACCCCCGAGAAGCTGAAGGAAGTTGAGACCGGCTGCGTGCTGCACGATATCGGCAAGGTGGCGGTGGAAGACGCGGTATTGCGCAAGCCCGGCAAGCTGACTGAGGAAGAATACGCGCAGATGAAGATTCACCCGGAGCGCGGCGCAGCCCTGCTTCAGGATGTCGAGGCCCTGCACCCGCTGATTCCCTATTGCCTTTACCATCACGAACGCCCCGATGGCAAGGGCTATCCCTATGGCCTGAAAGGCGAAGAGATTCCCGTCGAGGGACGTGTGGTGGGTGTGGCCGATTGTTGGGACGCGCTCACCAGCAACCGCCCCTATCGCCAAGGCATGGACCCGCAAAAAGCCATCTCGATTATTGAAGAAGGTCGCGGCACGCAGTTTGATCCCATCTGTGCAGACGCATTCATCAAGTGTTTCCGCGAGGGACGCATCAACGCGGTCTTGCAGAACTACCACGCCACCGACGAGAAGAGCGTGGTCTGCCCCTTTTGCAGCACCAACATCCGCTTCCCCGATGGCACCGACCTGGGTGCCACTTTCGATTGTCACGTGTGCCATCGCGGCGTGAAGCTGCGCCAGATGGAAACCGGCGTCTACTTCGGGGAACTGATCCCCCAGGTTGGCGGCGCAAGAATCACGGGCCAAGCCCTGCCCATACACGAGCGCCCGCCCGCCTAAGCTACCCCCGCGCCACCGGCAACCATCGAGGGTGGTCTGTGCCGGAATCCTCGATTCCCCTGCTCAACAATCGTGCCCCGCCGCCTCCTGCATTCGCCACCCATAGCGTGGGCTGTTCACCCGTTGCCGCGCGGCAGAACACAAGGTGCTTGCCATCGGGCGATTCGCTGGCGCGGAAATCCCATTGTCCCTCGCCGGGCTGCGTGAGCGGCGTGGCCACGCCGCTTTCTATATTCAGCTTTACAATCTCTGTGCCGCCGTGTGCCACTTCCGGCTTGAAGTCGCGGTTGAAGTGGTCCGTGTCCGGGCGGCCCGCCTGGTATTCCCACGCCACCTTCGATTCAGGCAGCCGCCGGGGAAACAGCACCTGCCCATCGCTCGACCATGCGGGCAGGTTCGAGCCGCCGCCGCGTTGCGTTGCATTGCCATAGGTGGCGGCAAACCACATGGCCTGTCCCTGCGTCAGCACGCGGTGCTCGCTGCCATCTGCCTTGCCCACGCATACGTCTGCCCAGTCGTGGCCGGGGTCGCTGCCATAGTGGCAATCCGCATAGGTGATCCATTGTCCATCGGGCGACCAGCTGGTGCCGAAGTACAGGTGCGCGGGGTCCGCCGCAAGGCGCACGCGGTTCTTGCCGTCCGCGTCGCTGGTATACACCTGATAGCCATCGGGGCTGGCAAGGTGAAACGCCACGCGGCTGCCGTCGGGGCTCAGGCTCATGCCATAGGGTAGGCCTTCGCCCGCCTGCGTGAAGGGCTGGGCGTCGCTGCCGTCGAGGTTCATGCTGAATATCTGGCCCACCTTGTCGCGCACCACCTGCACCAGCATTCGGTCGTCGCCCAGCAGCAGCGCGGGCGTATAGAAAACCGCCATGCGATCCTTCGTCGCCACCTCGGTCAGTTCTCCCGAGTCCAGGTCATACACCCAAATATGCGTGGGGGTTTGCGTATAGTACTCATCGAAGGGACGCCCCGGCCCATCGCGTCTCGGCTCCATGCTCAACAGCAGCACGCGCTGCCCATCCGCGAAAAATCCGCAGGGTTGCCACGTGGCCTGGTTCGGCACGTCCAGTTCCAGCGGGCGCATCCCCGTGCCATCGGCGTTGATGAGCACGGTCTTTCCCTGCGACACAAAGAACAGCCGCGCCACGGCAGCTTGGGCAGGCGAGGCATGAACACAGCCTTGCAAGCTGGACAAGGCCAGCGTGCTGGCTGCAAGGAAAGTGCGACGAGTGGGGTGCTGTGTCATGGGCTATACCACCTGCGCTGCGAGCGCGTTTGCCTGCTCGCGAAGGTCGTTGGGAAGTTCCACCGCCAGCAGGGCCTGCGCCTCGCGCGCTGCCCCCATGCGATCCCCCTGCGCCAGCAACAGGCGCGCCAGCGTCAACCGGCCATAATGAAACGCGGGATGCGCCCCCAGCGTTTGCTGCAAGGAAGCCACCGCGCCAGCAGGATCATTCGACCGCAGCAGCACATCCACCAACGCCAGAGCGCCTTGCTCGTCCGTGGGGGCAATGGCCAAGGCCTGCCGCAATGCGCGCGCCGCGCCGGATAGATCGCCACGATCATCACGCTTCTGCGCCACATGAAACAGCCCCGTCGCCCGTATCGAGGGAGGGCAATCTTTCGGGCAATAGAACGAACCATACTCGCCGCAGGGCAGCTTGTATTCCTTGAACACATGCGGGTAAGGCGCGAAGTCATCGCGCACCCATTGGCTGCGGTGCAGCTCGCCGGGGTTGCCGTGGCAGATGCCATGCTCCCAATTGCCCGTCAGCGGAATGTTGATCATCAGCGCGCGCGTTGCCTTCGCATACAACTGCTCCACCACATGCTCCGCATCCGCCTTGTCCAGGTGCTCAATCACGTCGCCTGCAATCACCAGTTCATACTCGCCCAGCGATGGCAACACCTCGCGTACGTCGCCCACGTGAATCTTGTTGTACAGGTAGCGCTGGTGCGGTTGCAGGTACGGCTCCCACAACTCCACCCCCTCGATACGCACCGCCCACTCCTCCGGCTGCACCCGCAGGTTCCACACGTCGAGGTATTCCCGGCAGAGAAATCCCCACAGCCCAAAGCCACACCCTATGTCCAACACCGACGCCGGGTTCAACCCGATGATGTGCTCCAGGCAATCGCTTATCTGCACCGAACTGCTGACCGGCATGGCCGCCCTCCCCAAAGGCACCACGCGTGCCGTCGCCGATTATGCCGCAGGGGGGAAGTCGAATCACCCCTGCCGCAGGGTGCGTGCCGACGGCGTTAAGTTGACGTTACACCGCATGGCGAACGATACTCGCAGGCTATGGCTGATCTGCTGACATACGAACAGATGCACGCGCTGCTGCCGCCACGCCCGGAGGCGGGGCACAAGGGCACGTTTGGGCATGTGTTTGTCGTTGCGGGCAGTCGCGGCTTTACCGGGGCGGCGAAGCTGGCGTGTCGCGCGGCGGAACGCAGCGGTGCAGGGCTGGTGACGCTGGGCATTGGCGACGCATTGCAGCCGGTGGTTGCGGTGGACCTGCTCGAATCCATGACGCTGGGCCTGCCTTCTTCGGAAGACGGCGCGCTGAACGAGGAAGCCACCATGCCCGCGCTCGAGTTTGCGCGCAGCACGCAGGCCGTGGCGATTGGTCCCGGACTGGGCACCAACGAGGCCACGCAGAATTTCGTCGAGCAGTTTCTCGTGCGGTGCCCCGTGCCTTTTGTGGCAGACGCGGACGCGCTGAACGGCCTCGCCGGGCGCGCGGATTTGTTGGGGCTGAAACGTTCGGCTTGCATCCTCACCCCGCACCCGGGCGAGATGGCGCGGCTGTTGTCCATAGAAACGCAGGCAGTGCAGGCGGCGCGAGAGGCGATGGTGCGGAAGATGGCGGACACGGCGGGCGCGGTGACCATACTCAAGGGACACCGCACGCTCATCGCCATGCCGGGCGGCAAGGCCAGCGAGAACCCCACCGGCAACCACGGCCTCGCCAAGGGCGGCTCGGGCGACGTGCTCACCGGTTTACTCGGCGGGCTGTTGGCGCAGGGCATGGCCCCGTTCGACGCCGCCCGCCTCGGGGTCTATGTGCATGGCCTCGCCGGGGACATTGCTGCTGCCCGCGTGGGCGCACGCGGCATGACCGCGTCCGACGTGCTCGCCGCCCTGCCCGCTGCATGGCGGCAGCTCGAGGCCTAGGGGTGGCCTCCCTCTCCGACCTGGGCGAGTTTGGCTACATCGCCCGTGTGACGCGCAACTTGCCCACGGGGGCCGACGTGGTGGTGGGGCCGGGCGATGATTGCGCGGTGGTGCAGCAGGGCGGCAAGCTGATGCTGGTCTCCTGCGACGCCTCCATCGAGGACGTGCATTTCTCCCGCGCCTTGGCCCAGCCCTATGACATTGGCTGGAAGACCTTTGCCTCCGCCTTCAGCGACATTGCCGCCATGGGCGGCGTGGCAAAATACGCCGTTGCATCCATGGCCTGCCCGCCCGACACCCCGCTGGAGATACTGGACGAAATGAGCCACGGCGCACACGACTGCGTGGCGGCGTGCGGGGCTGTGTTGATTGGCGGCGACACCACGCGCTCGCCGGGGCCCATCATGCTGGACGTGACCGTGATCGGCGAGGCGGAAGAAGGCGGGTATCGGCTGCGCTCTGGCGCAAAGTCGGGCGACGTCGTCGCGCATACCGGCACGCTGGGGCTGTCCGCCGCCGGGTTGCTGTCCCTGCAACAGGGCATCCCCGCGCTCGACCTTGCCCGCGCCCACCTGCACCCGGAGCCGCGCCTCGCCGCAGGCCATTGGCTGGCGCAGCGCGCCGAAGTACACGCCATGATGGACATCAGCGACGGACTCGCGCAGGACGCAGGCCACATCGCCCGCGCCAGCAAGCTGGCCATCCGCATCGATGCGCACGAGATAGACGTGTCCGCGCTGGAAGCGTGGGAAGAAACCCTCGGCGCCTCCGCGCTCGACCTCGCCATGGGCGGCGGCGAGGACTACGAACTGCTGGTGACGATAGACCCCGCCGCATTCGCAACCCTGCGCAAGGAATTCGAGCAAGCCCACAACCTCCCCCTCACCCCCGTGGGACGCTGCATCGAGGGGAATCCCGAAGTGCGGATCGACGGGCATGAATCCCAGCGCGGCGGGTTTGACCACTTTCGGTGAATCTGGAAGGCCAGAAATCTGGATTGAATAAACCTGCCATCATGGCGGTATCCGCTGCATCTGGGGAGTAGCGCCATGTACCTGTTCAGCCTGCGGCGATTGCTAAAGCGCGTATTCAAGTACGGGGGCATCGCTGTGCTTGTCGCCGCCGTCCCGCTCACGGCGATATCCCTCACCCTGCGATGGCAGGCAGAACGTGCGCTGGAAGCAAAGGTACAGGAACTGCGCGAAGCAGGCGTGCCGACAACGCCAGAAGAACTGAACGCAATGTATCGCCCCGCCCCGGATATCCCCGATGCAGGGGAGACGTTTGCAGCAATTGCGCAGTCTATCGACACCTACGATTGCGACGAACTTTCCAAAGAACAGGAATCGCTTCTGCCAATAATGGGCCCTGTGCGTGAGTGTGCTCACAGTCCCTTGCCACCGGAAAGTCTGCAACAGCTTAAGGTAACGCTGGTTGCCTTGGCCGCGCCACTCGCACAGGCAGAAAGCCTGTTGGATTCCCGCCCCGTGCTCTTCAGGAAGTTCGAGTTTCCGCTTGGAGATATTGGCCACCACGGCGATACCCGCGCTGTGATAAGACTCATGTCTATGGCAGGCTTGCTTGCCGCAGAAGAACATGATGCCAACAGGGTGGGACTGGCCTGGCTACGAGGATGGCGTGTCGGTGAAGTCATGCAAGCTGAACCGGGGCTGCTTCCCGCTCTTACACATTCCGGTAACGCTGGTGTCATGTTGGAGAACATGCGGATATTTCTTAATCGCATTGCAGTTCCGGCGCACAACTTGCAACAGTGGCAAGCAGCGTTGCTCGATGACAAGCTGGGAGATAGGTTGAAGCGAATAGTTCATGGTGAAGTCGTATATACACTGGAAGCCCACCACTTAATGCAGTCGGATGTTCGAGCGCGACTCGATTACTTCTTGGAAGGATTTGATTACCCGGATACGTTGTTTGATGCATCATTCGCTTTTGCCAAGGCAGAGATTCTGGCTGAGTCGACACAAGCCACAGCGTCACTGCTTGGTACATATCTTGAATACGCGAAGTTAACGTCCCTCTCCCGGAATGAATTGTCCAAGCGTTTCTACGCGATGTACTACGATGACTCCCGCGATGGAGTGCATGATGGGGAATCTAACGACGCGCAGCCCAATTATGTTGATGACCACTTCGATTTGATACTTCATCGCGAAGAACCCAAGCGGCTACTTGCTGTCTTGGCCTGCGGCGTGGAGTTGTACATTGCCGAACACGGCGCGCCGCCGGAGTCGCTGGACGCGCTGACCGAGGCCCATGTGCCGCAAGCAATCATCGACCCCAACACGGGGAAAGCGTTTCTCTATGAACGCACGCCGCAAGGCTATGTGCTGCGGAGCGAGGCTGCCAAGGAATGCGGCAAGTTTGATGCGGAGGAAGAAGAGGATTGCTACAACGAGTGTACGCTGCACGACCTCGTGCTCGAAGTGCGTCGCCCGGAATTGGCCGTGGCTTTGGCGGGGTAGCGGGGTGAAGGGGATGGACTGTCTGGAGTGCGGCAATTTGACTCGCCAACTCTTGTTTCGCCCACCGCCGCCGATGAGGACATCGGCGGTCCACCTTTCCCACTTTCGTGTGCTTGGTGTATTTCGTGGTTAATTCCCGGCCCCGCTCTTCCCCTAATCCGCAACCCGCCATGCCGCCAGCGGCGCCCAGCCGGGCAGTGGAAAATCGCAGTAGTCCTGAGGCATGAGCACGACGAAGTCGGCTTCTTGCAAGAGCGCGGTGATGTGGGCGGGGTCGAGCAGGCGTTGTTCGTGGGTTTCTTCGTCGCGCTGGTAGTGGCCGGTGCCGCTGGCATCGTGGAAAGTGATGATGCGGCGGGTGATTTGGGTGCGGTCGGGTGGGGATTGGGCGTGGACGAGAACGGTCCAGCCGTCGCCCTCGACGAAGTATTGGCGGTCGCCGCCTGCGGGGGCGCGGTCGGGCGTGGCGATGTCGAGCAGCAGCAGCCCACCGGGCGCAAGGGCGGCTCGGATGCGCTGGAATAGGGCGAGCAGATCGTCGTCTGCGCCTTGGTGGGTGAAGGCATAGTTGATGACCTCGCCCGTGGCGGCGACGCAGACGCAGGGGGGAATCTCCGCATCGTAGATCGATGCCTGCACGAACGTGCCCTGCGGCACGCGGCTGCGGGCGATGTCGAGCATGGCGGCGGATAGGTCCACACCGTGGCAGGCATAGCCCGCCTTGTTTACGGCATCGAGAAAGTTGCCGCTGCCGCAGCCCAGGTCCACCACCAACCCGGATACGTGGCCCGCGTTCTGCAAGGCGGGCAGGGCATAGGCGGCAGCGGCCTCGGCAACGCGCCCGAAGCCCACGTTATGCACGTGGGCGAGCGCGGCGTGGTAGGGGGACTCGCTCAATGCCGCGTCCCCTTGGGTTCGTGCGAGGGCCGCATGTTCCAGGTGACCGCAAGAAAGATCACCGCCAACACAGACGCGCCGACGATGGTCCACAGCACCATGTTCCACGCCACGGCGTCGCCATAGAGTGGCTGGTAATGGTCCAGCATTCCGCCGAATCCCTTGGCCTGCACGGTGCGGCCAATGTATCCGAAGAGCCCAATGAACCCGGCGGCTGCGCCGATGGCTTTTTTTGAGGTGGTGTCTAGCGCAATGATGACGATGAGGTTGATGACCGGGTAGATGCACAGCCCGATGACGGTGAGCATGGCCATGTCGAACCAGAGATAGCCGGGCGGCGTGACGATGAGCGCCATGAACGCGAACACAATCGGGACCATGGACAGCGTGGCCACCATGCCGCGCCTGCCGCCGATCTTGTCGGACAGCCAGCCCAGCAGGATGGTGGAAGGGATGCCGCCAAATTCTTGCAGGAACACGGCGATGCCGCCCTCGCTGAGGGTGGCGTGTTTCACCTCGCGCAGGTACATAGGGCCCCAGTCCATCATGCTGTATCGCGCGATGTAGGCGAAGAAGTTGGCGAAGGCCAACAGCCAGATGTATTTGTTGAGGAAGACATGGTCGAGCATCAGCTCTTTGAAAGACAGCTCGCGTTCGTCCTCCGCCGTCTCCGCGCCGATGCCCTTGTCCCCAAGGTATTCCTCAATCGGCGGCAGCCCCACGGATTGCGGCGTGTCGCGCAGGCGAAAGAAGAGATACGCCGCGCCGAACAGGGCAATGAAGCCTGGCACATAGAAGGCGTATTGCCAGCCGCCCATGCGGCCCGCCGCCTCGGCGGCGATGATGCCCGCGAGACCGCCGCCCACATTGTGCGACGTGTTCCAGATGCTGAAGGTGAAGCCGCGCTCCTTCGCCCCAAACCAGTGCCCCATGCTGCGCCCGCAAGGCGGCCAGCCCATCCCTTGGATAAAGCCATTCACGGACCACAGCGCGAAGTGAACCCAGTAATCCGAGCTGGCCCCAAAGGCGAAGTTGAGCAGGGCGGTGAACAGCAGGCCGAAGGCCATGAAGGTGCGGGGGTTGCTGCGGTCCGACCAGGCCCCCATCACAAACTTGCCCACGCCATAGCTGATGGCGGTCATGGCAAGCAGGTCGCCCATCATCGACTTGTCGTAGAGCAGCGCGCCCTCGATATCCTTCGCCACCACGGAAAGGTTGTTGCGCACGAGGTAGTACATGGCATAGCCAATGAACGTGGCCTCGAGCACCTGCCACCGGAACCACGGGTACTGTCGGCGCACCTCGTCCTCGGGCAGGCGCGCAATGTGCGGCGCGGGTGCAAAGATGTTCATGGTCGGTGTCCCTCCCCAGTGGCGCGCATTGTACCCCACGACATGGCCGCCTTGGCCATGTTGTCGTGTGCTGGATGAAAGTGACTTACAGCACCAAGTCGTCCGGCTCCGACGTGGGGATTGAGGCTAGGTCTTCCGGCACGGCGTCGGGGGGGTAGCTGTCGAAGTGGAGGGTGGCGAGGGCCTTGAAGGGGACGTCGAAGCTGGCGTTGCCGCCGCTGCGATCGATAAGGCCGCCCACGCCGATGATGTCTGCACCGCGCGCGCGGAGGTGGTCGATGGTTTTCTTTACCGAACCGCCGGTGGTGATGATGTCCTCGACCACGAGCACGCGTTCACCGGGGGCGATGCGGAATCCGCGCTTGAGCGCCATGCCGCCGTCTTCTTTTTCGGTGAATGCAGCGCGGCAGTTCAGGTGGCGGGCAGTTTCGTAGGCGAGAATGATGCCGCCGGTGGCCGGGCCGACGACGAGGTCGGGCGGGGAATCGGCAAACTGCGCGGCCAGCGCCTTGCACAGGCGCTCGGTGTCGTTGGGGAATTGCAGCACGCGTGAGGCCTGCAAGAAGCGGCGACCGTGTCTGCCGCTGGCGTAGATGAAATGCCCATCGAGCAGCGCGCCGGTCTTTTCAAACAGGGCGATTACTTCGTCACCATTCATACGTTCAGTTCCTCTTGAATCAGGCGCACGGCTTCCGCCGGGTTTGCGTGCTTGAGTATGGGGCGCCCCACCACGATCATGCTGGCCCCGGCGGTGCGGGCCTCGGCGGGGGTCATGATGCGTTCCTGGTCGTCTTTGCCCGCCCATGCGGGGCGTATGCCGGGGGTGACAATCAGCGGGCCGGGGCCGATGGCAGCGCGCACGAGGTCGATTTCATGCGGGGAACACACCACGCCATGCGCGCCAGCGTCCACGGCCATGCGGGCCAAGCGGGGCACGGCCTGCGCTGCCGTTTCGTGCAGTCCCAAGTCGTCGCGCAGGGCGGCGTCGGAATGGCTGGTGAGAATGGTTACCGCCAGTATCTGCGTGGCGCTTCCCTCCACGGCGGCGCGGGCTGCGGCAATCATCTTGGTGCCGCCCAGCGCGTGCAGCGTGAAGAGTCCCACGCCCAGGCTGGCCGCGCCGCTTGCGCCGTGGGCCACCGTGTTGGGGATGTCGTGGTATTTCAGGTCCAGGAAGACCTGCTTGCCGCGCTCTTGCAACAGGCGCACACAGTCGGGCCCTGTGCGCGTGAAGAGTTGCGACCCTACCTTGAACCACTCGCAGTCGCCGCAGGCATCCACGGTCGCGGCGGCTTGGTCAAGGGTGTCCACGTCGAGCACGACGATTAATTCTGTTGAGCCTGAAGCCATGTCCAACTTTCTGTTTATCGCAATGCGGTGCCAACGGCGTCTTCGATAGTATCTAGGCCAGCCTCGTCGAGCTTGGCGATTAAGCCTTCGTTGATCTGGCGGACGACGCCGGGGCCTTTGTATATCATGCCGGTGTAGATTTGGACCATGCTTGCGCCGTGGGTGATGCGTCGCCAGGTTTCGTCTACCGAGTCGATGCCGCCCACGCTGATGAGAGGCACGCGGCCATGCAGGCTGCGGGCGATGGCATGAAAGATTTGGAAACTCTTCTCCGTCATTACGCGGCCACTGAGTCCGCCGAAGTCCTTCGCGCCGGGCAGCAGCGTGTAGTCCACGGTGGTGTTGGTGGCGATGATGCCTGCCGCGCCTGCATCCACGGCAGCCTCGCACAGGCCGACGATGGTGTCGGTGTCGCCGTCCGGGGAAACCTTCAACAACAGCGGGCGATTGGAGAGCGGCAGGCATTGCTTGAACAGACTGCGGATGAAGTCAGGCTTAAGCAGATCGCGCAGGCCGGGGGTGTTGGGGGAGGAGATGTTAAGCACCAGGTAATCCGACACCGGGGCCAGCGCGCGGATCAGCACGGCGTAGTCGTCGATGGCCTTATCGTCGGGCGTGGCCTTGTTCTTCCCCAGGTTAATGCCGATGGGAATGGTGGCGGGGTAAGTGCGGCGCAGTCGTTCAGCCACGGCATCGAGCCCATCGTTGTTGAAGCCCATGGCATTCTGCAGGGACTCGGCCTCAGCAAAGCGAAAGAGGCGCGGCTTGGGATTGCCGGGCTGGGGCTTGGGGGTCACCGCGCCCAGCTCTGCATGGCCAAAGCCGAGCAGCGGCCACGAGCGCACAAGCGTGGCGTTCTTGTCGTAACCCGCCGCCAGCCCCACGGGGTTGGGGAAATCGAGCCCGAGGCAATTCACCTTCAGGCGCGGGTTGGCGTAGCAGAATTCCGAGCGCAACAGGTGCGGCCCCAGCACGGAATTGGTCGCCAGCCACAGCCCCTTGCAGGCGGCATAGTGCGCCTGTTCCGGGTCGAGCGAGAAGAGCGCCGGTTTGAGCAGGGGATAGAGCAATGCGTGCATGGGGGGAATTGTAGCGGACGGGCGTGGGGGAGTTCTTGTCAGCCCCCTTGCACCCCGTCAGCGTTTCAGGCGCAGGTCCTTGAACTGCACCACCATGTCCGGCCCACTGTGCAGTTGCATGGCGAGGATGCCTTCCGCGTCGAACTGGGCGGGGTCGTTGTCGGTTACTTGGGCGATGCTCCTGCCGTTGATCTTCAAGGTGATTTCTGGGCCCTTGCAGATGAGGTGATACTCGTGCCACTCGCCCAGCGAGAAGCGCGCGGGTTCGCCGTGGCCTGTAATGGGTTGGGTGGTGGGCGTACCGTCTGCGGCGAAAGTGGTGTGTTCTCCGCGCCATGCCAGGGTGTGCCTGCCAAACTCGTCGTAGAGCCGTGCCAGCCACGTGGTGTTGGTGTTGTTGTCCACCTGGTATCCCCGGCAGTCGTCAGGAATGTCTCCGTTGAACATCTCGCTGCGGAACTGGAAGCCGCCGTTCACGTCGAGCTTGGTGAGGATACGGTGGCGCAGCTTCAGTTCGAAGTCGCCCAACTTGCCGCCTTGCCACACCAGGTAGTGGTTGCGCACGGCGGGCTTTTCCTGCGTGCTCTTTGCGGTGATGGCACCGTCCTCGACAGACCAGAAACTCATGTCCGCAGCCTGCCAACCTTCGAGTGTTTTTCCATCGAAGATGGACACGAAACCGGGTTCGTCGGTCAGCGGGGGAAGCGGATCAAGTGGCACGATGAGGGTGGTGTTCACCTCGGGCGGTGGAGATTCGGCATAGGCGGCGCAGCAGAGGGTCAGCATCAGGGAAATACGCAGGGCTAGCATGGGATGGCTCCAAGGTTGCAGGCACAGGGTAGCGCATCCTTGGGGCGGGGAAGAAATCTCTAACCGCAGATGAACGCCGATAAACTCCGATAGGAGGGGAAGTGAAGTTGATAATGGACAATTGAGAAGGAATATCGAGCTGACGGACTTTGGTAAGCAAGCGCGAAACACGCGGAAAGATTCGGCGAGAGTTGCCTTCCCTATCGGGGTTCATCTGTGTTAATCGGTGGCTAGGTCCTGGCTTCGCACTGGGCATGTCAAATTGTGTATACTTGGGGTCTGAAGTTTGGTCTGAATACCCATATGTTGTGCCTGTATCGGCGGTTGTATGCAGCCTGCGGTATGGGCATTCTTGTAAAGGAAACCAACGCGCATGGAAATGTTCGTTTTCGCGATCAAACACGACTGGTTCATCCTGCTGCCCATTTTTGCCTGTTGGCTTTTGGCGGTGGCCGTGGCGATGGATCGGTGGTGGTTTTACAAGCGCAACCGCTGGGGCGTGGACAAGTTCATGTCCGAGCTTCAGGCCGAGGTGGTGAAGGGGGCGGCGTCTGCCTCGCGCTGGGCCGATGGGCAAAAGGGCATTGTGCCGCAAGTGGCGGCAGAAACCCTGCGCCTGATGGCGGAACGCCCGGACAAATACGACTCCCTTTCCGAGGTGGCCACATCGCTGGCCGTGCGCGAGCTGCACCGGGGCCTCAGCATCCTGGGCACCATCGCCACCATCAGCCCCTACCTCGGGTTGTTCGGCACGGTGGTGCGCATCCTGCTGACCTTTGGCGAGCTGGCCAACGGCAACGGCGGGGGAAGTTCCGCCTCCATCATGTTCGGCATTGGGTCGGCGCTCATCGCCACGGCGGCGGGCCTGCTCGTCGCCATCTTTGCGGTGGCCACGAACAACATCCTGTATAGCCGCTCGGGCGATTTCGAGAAGGACTTCGAGCTGGTGAAGCTGGTGGTATCCACCGCGCCGGTGCCCGCTCAACATACGCACGCCCCCGCGCAGCAGCCGCGCCCTGCCGTCGCCCCGCAACCCCTGCGCCCCGCCCGCGCGTGGGCCGAAGAAGAGCGCCAGATATAACATGGCAGCCACAGGACCCAAGGGCGGCACCTTCGGTGAGATTAACATCACGCCGCTGACCGACGTTTTCCTTGTGCTGCTGGTGGTGGTGATTATTGCGGCACCTTCGATGCAGTCGCTCAACAAGGACCTCGTCGCGCCCAAGCTTGCGCAAGGCGATGTGCTGAACAAAGACTGGCTGATGATTGAGGTTGCCGCCGACGGCCAGTTCAAGTACGACAGCACAATTCTTCCCACGGAAGAAGAAGACCTGCGCCGCAGCATCGAATCCTTACTTGTGGCAAGAGGCGACAAGTATGTTGTCGTTCGCGGTGATGCTTCGGCGCAGAGTGAGCGAATACTCTGGTTGTTGCAGATGGCAGTGAGAGCCGGGGCCACGCGCACGTACATTGCTGGCGAGCTTGAGCATCGGGCTGCGCCTGCGGTCTCCACGGCGGGAGCGCCTGCACCATGAAGGCCCGCGCAAATTCCGTCATCTGCGAGATCAACATTACCCCGTTGACTGATATCTTCCTGGTGCTGCTCATCATCATGATGGTGGTCACTCCGCTGATGGATTTCGCCGGGCTGGAAAGCGGTGTGGGGAAGCCCAAGGAAGAAGAAACCACTGAGCCGAGCACATCGAATGATGAGGAGGAGAAGGAGCCGGGGATTGCGCTGTACATCGCGTCGGACGGTACCTTTGAGGTGGACGGCGATCCCTTCGAGCAGGTGGCTTTGGTAGATGCGCTGCGCGCGAAGGCAGCAGACCCCGATGGCGTGAAGCTGGAAGTGGCGAACGACGCCCATTTGCAACACATGACCCGCGCCATGGAAGCGTGCCGCGAGGCGGGCATCACCAAGATCGAGGTGAACACCGAGAAGGCGATAGTGCTGAAAGATGCGCCTGCGGCGGACCCATCATCTGCGCCCGCACCGGAGCCTACCAAGAAGTAAAGTAATTTCATCTGCGGATAAACGCAGATGAACACCGATAGGCGAGAGGAATATCCATCTCCTCTTCATTTCTCTTATCTGTGTTCATCTGCGGATCAATCTTTCGTCCGCTTGATTCCTGCCCGGCATTTCCCCGAGCATGGCGTAACGGCTGGATGGCCGGGGAGTATTCTGGCAATGCGTAAGTTCACTATCTCTGCGGGCGCGGTGTGTTGTGTTGTGCTGTCTGCCATGACGGGCTGCGTGGTGGATGAAGGGCCGAACCCCAACCCGAACCCTGCATCGCCTGATTTCCTGACGTATCAATACTTCCCCGCCGGGGTGGACCCGCTGGCAGTGCGCGTGGCGGACCTGAATGGGGACGGTCGCCGTGACATGGTGGTGGCCAACAACACCGCGAACACCGTATCGGTAATTCTGGCGAGTGAAGAGACCACCTTCGCCGCGAAGGTGGACCTGAATGCGGGCACGGCCCCGGTGTCGCTGGTGGTGGCAGACGTAACCAAGGACGGCAAGCAAGACATCGTCAGCGTGAATTCTGGCGCGGGCAGTCTGTCCTTGTTTGCGGGCGTGGGCGACGGCACCTTTGCCGCCGCGCTGCCCCTCGGCCTGCTGGCCACGGCAGCCCCGCTCGACGCCGTTGCCGCAGACTTTGACAAGGACGGCGACCTGGACATTGCTACTGCTGACAGCGGCACCAACACGGTATCACTGTTGAACAACGTCAATGGCGTATTCGACGCAGCCCCCGCCTTCCTGACCGTGGGATCCTTTCCGCGCTCGGTGCTTGCGGCAGACCTGAACAACGACACCTTCCCTGATCTGGTCACTTGCAACAGGAATACCAACAACATCAGTCTGCTGCTAAACAATGGCGCGGGCGGCTTTGCCGCCGCCGTGAACATTGGCGTGGGCACCAACCCCCGCCAAGCACGCACCGTGGACGTGGACAAGGACAACGACCCGGACCTTGTGGTCACCAACCCCGGCTCGAAGAACATCACAATTTTGCTGAACAACGCCGCTGGCGTGTTTACCGCAGGCGCAACCATCGCGCTCGACGCCCTGCCCTCGCGCTTTGCCACGGGCGACTTTGACGTGGACGGCAACACCGACCTAGCGGTGCTCCTCTTCAGCACGGCAGACGCCAACCCCTCGCTCGGCATGGTAGACGTGCTCTACGGCAACGGCATCGGCGGATTCCCCGAGGCCCTGCGCTATGGCATAGGCACCACAACGCAAGACATCGAAGCCGCCGATCTGAACAACGATTCCCGAATCGATCTCATTGCGGCAGACTCCGGGCGCGACGCCGCCACCATTGCCTACGGCATGGCCGGGGGCGAGTTCGCATCCGACGTGCGCCTGGCCGCAGGCTTACAGCCCCGCGAAGTGGTGGCCGTGGACTTGGATAAAGACAACGATCTCGACCTTGTAGCGATCACGCAATTGGATACCTCCGTGGTCACGCTGGTGAACAACGGCAGCGGCGGTTTCACCCTGGGCAACAAGGTCGCCCTCACCGGCGCGCCACGCTCGCTCACCGTGGGGCTTGTAAACTCCGACACCATTCCGGACGTGGCGGTAACGCAGATCACCGGGGCCGACGGCGTGCGCGTGTTGTTTGGCAAAGGCGATGGCACCCTGCTGACCACCGGCGCAACCGTTGCCCTCACCGGGCGCGACCCGCGCAGCGTGGCCATTGGCGACGTGAACAAGGACGGCAAGGCCGATCTGGTAACCGGCGACAGCAACGAGGACGAAATCAGCGTGGCGCTGGGCGATGGCGCGGGCGTGTTCTCCGCCCCCACCCATTTCGCCTGCGGCAACTTCCCGCTCAATGTTTCACTCACTGATACCAATGCCGATGGCAAGCTGGACGTGGTCTTCCTCAGCCGCAACGATCCGGACAATCCCACCGACCAGGCCCAGCCCCGAACGGTGCGCATCTTCGGCAAGGGCGATGGCACATTCGACCTGACCAACATCATGCGCGTGGCCACGGGCACCAACCCGCGCGACTTGGTGCTGGGAGACATTTCAGGCGACGGCCTGCTCGACGCGGTAGTCGCATCCACCGGAGAGAACACCGCGCACACGCACATCATCCGCGCTGATGGAACCATCGTCCCCGGCACTCCCCGCCGCGCAGGCATCGGCGCGCGCGCCATTGCGCTTGCCCGCGTGGGCACGGGGTTGAACACCGACATCCTTACCATCAACGGCGACAACAGTTTTTCGTTGATCCAGAATTCTGGCAACAATGCCTTCACTTTGATTGCCTCATACCAGGCTGGGTCTGACGCCATCGAGGCCGCCTCGGGCGACTTCGACAAGGACGGCAAGGTGGACCTTGTGCTGGCCAATCGCCTGACGAATGACCTCAGCGTGGTGTTTGGAAAATAGGCAACGCACATCAATCAATATTCCGTCATTCCTGCGTAGGCAGGAATCCAGATCTGCTGTCGCCTGCGGGCGTTTTTCGCCCGTGCGACCAATGCTTTACCGCATCCCAAATAGCCCTTGGCAAAATTCAGAACCCGTGGTAGACTTTAGTTGAAGGCGGTGCTGGCGAGACCTCAAACCAGTGACCTTGCGGTCAGCTTTGAGGTTCAGTGCCAAGTCTTCTGGGCGACAGTTGAGCGAAACGGAGTCGCGCGCATGCCCTTAGTTTTAGGGCAAGGGGGGCCATGTGAGAGCCCGGACCTTTAGCGCGCTCAGACTCCCGCTCAACCGCCGCCCACCTTGAAACGCGGAAGCTTCGCCGTGGAGAGCCTTAGGACTCTCGACTGCCCAGCTTCCGCGATTGTTTTTCCTCCACGCTAGCCTCGTCTGCTAAACTGGGGCACTACTTCTTCCAGCCCCACACCGCCGCCAATCCCGCCCATGCGGAAACGGCAGAAGGCGACATAAAGGACCCGATATGCACGTTACTTTCCCCACCCCTGCCGACATCTGGCGCGACTATACCCAGAATGAGGAGCCGCGAGATTTCGTAGTGCGCACCGGCGGCGACACTGCCGAGGCCTGCGTGGAAGCACACCTATCCCACCTGCCGGACACCTTTGGGATCATTCTCAGCAACCGCTGGACGCGCACCTTCATGCAGCCTTGGCAACTCCGCCGAGACCAAGTGCGCTATGGCTTGCTCGCGCACCTAGAAGGCTGCCGCCCGGAATGGGCGGTGGACCTTGCTGAAGTGGAATCGCGCCTGGGAATTGATACCGCGATCGAAGAGAACGAGCTCGTGGAAGAACTGTCCCCAGCCGAAGACCTAGAAGCCGTGGAGGAAGCCGTGATTGTGGACCCCGTACTCGACGAAGCGCCGCCCGAGTCCGACGACTACGCCTAGCCCCTAAACCGGTTCCGATATCTGGTCGATTAACCCTTCCAGTGCGCCGAAGCGTTCCATGCGGAATACTTCGGCGAGCCTACCCTCGGGCAGGCCATGAGCGCTGGCGTGTGCCGCTGCTTCTTCCATCAGGGCCATGCCCAACAGCGCGCTCTTGTCCCCGGCTATCGCATCTTCAATCAACTGCGATCGCCGCCCGGCGGTCTGCAATTGCAGGCGTACCTGGTTGAAGATGTTCGTGGCCATGGTGTTGTGCGCGCAGAACGCCGCCACGCGTTTCTCCATGAACTCCGTCACGTCTTCCGCCCGGTTCACCTCGGGCTGGCGACGCGCGAAGTACCACCGCTCGCACACACTGAAGGGGGCAAGGCCCTCGGCGAAATGCTCGGGGTGGTGCAAGTCAAAGCACGACACCCAGTACGCTTCTTCCACCGCCTGCGCCGTAACTGTGTGGTCCAGGTTCGGCTCGAAGGTGGCGTAGGGATCGAAGCTGAACACGGCGTAGGGCTGATGCTTGCGGAACAGGTAGACGAAGCGCTCGCGCAGGGCCACGCGCGACACGTCGCCCAGGGTGTCGGTGGGGTAACCCAGCTCGACGATCTCCGCCACGCCCAATATCGCCGCCGCTTCTTCCAGCTCAGCGCGGTTTCGGCGGATGGTTTCCTCGCGCGTCAGGCCCACGGAATCCGACCAGTCATCCGTCACCCGCACCAGCACCATGCGCCAACCTTCCGCGGCCCACTTGGCCACGGTGCCGCCGCAAAATGCGGCGGCATCGTCCGCATGGGGGATGATGACGAGAGCGGTCTTGTTCATGGTGAATTAAGAGAAGCGGCTGAAGTCGGGCTTGCGACGTTCGATGAAGCAGGTGAAGGCCTCGATGGCCTCCTCGCCCGAAAGCCGCTGTGCAAACTCTTCGCCTTCCAGCTTCATGGCAGCGGCCAGCGTTTCCATGTCGGTGCCGCGCAACAGCTTCTTCGTCAGCCGCACCGAGCCGGGTGGCTGGCTGGCCACCTGCACCGCCTTCGCCCATGCGCGCTCTTGCAGTTCGTCATCAGGGAACACGTCGTTCAGGATGCCATAGCACTTGGCCTTGTCTGCATTGAAACGCTCGCCCAGCAGCAGCAGTTCCGAGGCCCGCGTGTGCCCCATAATCTTCGGCAGCAGGTAGCTGCTGCCCGCCTCGGGGCAGAGGCCCAGATTCACAAAGGGCATCTGGAAATAGGCGCTGCTCGCGGAATAGGCCAGGTCGCAATGCAGCAGCAGCGTGGTGCCAATGCCAATCGCCAGTCCATTCACAGCAGCAATGAACGGTTTCTGCATCGTGCCCATCGCCACAAGGAACTTCGCCACCGGGCTGTTCTCCATATCGAGCGGGGCATTCATGAAATCCAGCACGTCGTTACCGCTGGTAAAGGTCGGGCCCTCGCCCGTGATGTACAAGGCCCGCAACTCCGGCGTTCCGTCCACCATGTCAATTGCGCGGACCAGCGCGGTATACATGTCCTGCGTCAGCGCGTTCTTCTTTTCCGGGCGGTTAAACGCCACCCGAAGAATGCTGTCCTGCACGCTCGCCGAAATCTGCTCACAACCCAAGTCCACGCTCATGGCTCATCCTCCTCTAGCTCGGTGAAAATAACTCTACCTATCGTTAGGTATGGTGTCAAGAGGAAAGGGGGCGGATGGGAGGAATAGGACGGACAGGCTCGAATACGTGAATGAGTCGTTGTGACTTGGTCGGCAACCATGCCACAACAGTTAGCCGCCCCGATTTTCCTTTCTCGTCCCGATCAGCTACTCTCAACCGTTGGAGCAGTATGGATGTCTGCCATTTGCATGGGCAGCAGAGTTTGCAGAACAGCAACGAGGGAGAGGACCCGCATGAAGCAGAAACGAACAGACCCCATTACGCGGCGCACGTTTATGGCAGGGCTTGGGGCAGCCGCAGCCGCCCC
>JBIKMR010000327.1:0-4346 GCA_044359155.1 Candidatus Hydrogenedentales bacterium
AGATGGAAAGCGGGAACGAATGCTTAAGGTATTTGTAGCACGCGAGGTTCCGGGGGTGGCGATACCGCTGCTGCGGGATGCCTTTGGTGCCGAGCCCGTCGGGGTCTATGCGTCGGAAAGCACGATACCGCGCGGGGTGTTGCTGGAGAGCGTGCAGGGGGTGGAGGGCATCCTGACTTTGTTGTCGGAGAAAGTGGATGCCGAGTTGCTGGATGCGGCAGGGCCGGGGTTGCGGATTGTGGCGAATATGGCGGTGGGGTATGACAACATCGACGTGGCCGAATGCACGCGGCGCGGGGTGGCGGTTACGAATACGCCGGACGTGTTGACCGAGACGACGGCGGACCTGGCCTTTGGCTTGATGATTTCGGCAGCCCGCCGCTTTGCAGAGGGCGAGGCTTTCCTGCGCGGGGAACAGTGGAAGGAATGGACCCCGACCCTATTGTGCGGCATGGATGTTTATGGTAAGACGTTGGGAATCTTCGGCATGGGGCGCATTGGGCAGGCGGTGGCAAGGCGGGCGGTTGGCTTCGGAATGCGCGTGCTCTATACCAAACGCAATCGCTTGCCGGAAGAGACCGAGCGCGCTTTGAATGCCTCGCATGTGGGTAAGGACCAACTGCTGGCCGAGAGCGATTTCATCAGCGTGCATTGCCCGTTTAATGCGGAAACGCGGCACGCCTTCGGGGCTGCCGAATTCGCTGCTATGAAGCGAACGGCGGTGTTTGTAAACACCTCGCGCGGGGCGGTGGTGGATGAGGCGGCGATGGCCGCAGCCTTACAGGCAGAGCAGATATTCGCCGCGGGGCTGGACGTATTCGAGCGGGAACCAGAGGTTCACGCGGCATTGCTGGCCTGCCGCAACGTGGTGCTCATCCCCCACCTCGGCAGCACCACCTATGCCACGCGCGAGCGAATGGCGGAAACGGCAGCGCGGAATATCGTGGCCATGTTGCGGGGGGAAAGTCCGCCGAATTGTTTGAACCCCGAGGTGCTACGGTAGCGGGTGCGGCTCTTCGTCGAACTCCGCGATGCGGTCGGCGTAGCCGGGGTAGAGACTTTCCATGCAGTCGGGGCACACGCTGTGGCTGAACTGGGCCTCGGTATGCTCGTGCAGGTATTGCTCTACCCCCTGCCAATAGCCGTGGTCGCCGCGTATCTTTTTACAGGACGAGCAAATGGGCAGCAGGCCGCTGAGGGTCTTCACTTCGTCCAGCGCCTGTTGCAAGTCGCGCGTGCGCTCGCCCACCTGCACTTCCAACTGCTCGCGCGCCGTGCGCTCGGATAGTCGCAGCCGCTCGGCCAGTGACAGGTTCCATATGACCACCGAAAGCAGGTAGGCCACGGACACGGCGGACTCGCGGAAGTAGGAGTGGTTTGCAAAGCCGCCATTGATGATGGTGAGTGAAATCACGCCCATGACACTGAGGGTCCACGCGAAGGCGAAATGTCCGGCAGGACGATACCCGCGCCACCATGCATAGATGGCCGCGGCCACAAAGACCATCGGGCCAATCGACCCCACCCATGCTATGGCGTAATACTTAATCTTCATGTCGGTCATGCAGAGCAGGGTGATCGCCACATAGATAACGAAGAGCACAAGGCCGATTTTGTTCACATGGGGCGTGTTCTTGGCAGGCAGCATGAACCGCCAGAAAAACAGCGAGATGAACACATGGTGCAACGAAGCCGTGGTGGTTACCGAACGGCCCGACCACCAGTGTGCGTCTGGCCAGAGCCAGATGTAGCCCGCCCCATTGAGCGCGGCTGAAAACAGGAGAAAGGAAAACACCGCAGAGGCGAGGAAGAAATAGCCAATCTCGCGCAACTGGATGAAGACGACCAGGTTGAAGATGATCATGGCAATCAGGCCGCCGCCAATGGCGGCTGCGGCGGCGGTGCGATTGGTCACGTTTTGTTGGAAAATGGCAACCAGCGACACGTGCACCTGAAAGCGCAGCGAGCCGCTGTGCTTTGCGCGCACGTAGTACACGGTAGTCTCGCCTCGGGGGACTTTGAGCTTGAGCGCGGGCAGCACATGCAATGCCAGCCGTTCCTTGATGGGATGGTCCGTGCCCGTTGCCTGATCGGTCCAGCCGCCATCGGGCCCAGGCGAGAATAGGCGCACTTCCTCGATGCGGGCGTTGTTCAGTTCGAGCACCCAATTGGTGCGAGTCGTCTGGTTGTCCAGCTCCACGCGCAGCCATACCGCATCCACATGCACGCCGAGGTTGATGGAGATGGCGTCTGGCGTCAGGAAGGAACTGGCGGGCAAGGCGGCCACTTCTTCAATGGTGCGGCTGGCATCTGCATCGGGCAGGTAGGTGATCGATGAGGTTATGTCTTGCCACGGGGCTGCATCTGAAAGGATGGACGTGGCCGCTCCCGGAAGGGCGAGCAGCAAGACCCAAGCCGCAACGAGCGCGCAAGACATGTTTCTATGTTGGCGCAAAGTCATGCGCTTTGGTACTCCCCAATCTACAGTGGCAGGAGTTTATCATATTTTTCAGCTTGCGTCGAACTGGTGAGGGATAATGCCCGGTTGCCTCGGTCGGGTTCACGGTATATGCTGGGCGGGTTTGGAACCGGATCAACTTGGGAGACGTCTAGTGGGTGCGAAGCAGTTTGATTTGTCGGGCAAGGTGGCGTTGGTAACGGGCAGCTCGACCGGGCTGGGCCGGGTGATGGCGCAATCGTTGGGGCAGGCTGGGGCCACGGTGGCCAACAACTACGCGAACAACCAGACGCGGGCGGAGGCTTCGTTTGCGGAGTTCCAGGCCTTGGGCTGCAAGGGCGGGCTTTACCGCGCGAACGTGATTGACGAGGCGGAGGTGAACCGCATGGTGGCGGAGGTGACGGAGCAGCTGGGGCCGATCGACATCCTGGTGATCAACGCCACGCCGGACCAGCCGCAGATGCCGATTGAGGAATACACGTGGGAGTTCTACCAGTCCATGCTGGACTTCTTCATCAAGAGCCCTTACCTGCTGACGCGGGCCACGCTGCCGCACATGAAGGCGCAGCGCTGGGGACGGATCATCAACATCGGCAGCGAGGTGTTCCAGCGGGGCGTGCCGAACTTCACGGCGTATTGCGCGGCGAAGGGCGGGCAGAGTGGGTTTACCCGCAGCCTAGCCAGCGAGCTGGCCCCGTGGGGAATCACAGTGAACATGATCTCGCCGGGGTGGATTCCCGTTGAGCGGCACGAGAAAGACCCGCAGGAACTGAAGGACGGCTACTTCGCCGGGCTGCCCATGCAGCGCTGGGGCGTGCCAAAGGAAGTGGCAGACACGGTGACCTTCTTTGCCAGCGATGAGGCTTCGTATATATCCGGGCAGAACATCTGCGTGAACGGCGCGCATACGGTGGCCTGAACGATTTAGGACGTATTGGTCTTATTGGACCTATAAGGAATACATGACATGAGCGTGATGGAAGCGGCGGCAGACGTGAAGCACCAGGTTGCGAACCCGGTAACGGGGGAGGCGCTGTATGAGATTGGCGAGGCGTCGGATGCGCAGATTGCGGAGGTGTTTGCGCGCGCGCGGAAGGCGTATGCGGTCATCCGCAAGATGACGGTGCGGCAGCGGCTGGACGAGACGGTGAAGCTGCTGCATTACATCCGCGACAACCGCGAGAGCATATTGGACCGGGTGATGGCGGAGACCGGGAAGACGCGCTTCGAGGCGCTGCTGTCGGAAATCTTCACCAGCTTGGACATGATTGAGTATTACGACAAGCACGCGGAGAAGATGCTGGCGGACAAGCCGCTGGCTTCGGGGCTGTTGTTGATGGGTAAGAAGGGGAAGATTGTCTTCGAGCCGATTGGCCCGGTGCTGATCATCTCGCCTTGGAACTATCCCTTTAACCAGACGATACAGCCGTTCCTTGGTGCCTTTGTTGCTGGGAACCCGGTGATATACAAGCCTTCGGAATACACGCCGCTGAAGGGGTTGACGGAGGAGATATTCGAGAAGAGCGGGTTTATGAAGGACGCGATACAGGTGGTGTATGGCGGGCGCGACACGGGCCAGCGGCTGATTGACGCGAAGCCTTCGAAGGTGTTTTTCACCGGCAGCACGCGCGCGGGCAAGGCGATTATGAAACAGTGCGCGGAGCATGTGATCCCGGTGGAGCTGGAGCTGGGCGGTAAGGACCCGATGCTGGTGTTTGACGATGTAGACATTGAGCGGACGGTGAACGGCTGCCTGTGGGGTGGCATGTCCAACTCGGGGCAGACGTGCACCGCCGTCGAGCGTGTGTATGTGCAGGAATCGCTGTACCCCAAGTTTGTCAGCACGCTGAAGGAGAAGGTGGAGAAGCTGCGTGTGTCGGACGGAACG
>JBIKMR010000084.1:0-15010 GCA_044359155.1 Candidatus Hydrogenedentales bacterium
ATGCGTAGTAAAGATATTCGTCTAGCTGGATTGATTTTGACTGGCCTGTTTATATTGGCAATTTGCCTCCTCGTCTATAGACCTTTTCTTGATATGTACATGGTATCGGAAGTCTATGAAGCAAAATATTTTTACAATCTGGAGAATGCTTCATTGGATGACCCATATACGCTGCAAATAAATGATATGAGTAAAGTTATAACCATGATGCGGTTTCCCGAGAAGTTGCCGCAAAACGGCACGTACTTGAAAACAAGCCTCGGGTTCGATGCGCTCAAGGAGCCGAAGTACGATGAATCTGGAGCCAAGTCTGAGTTTACCGACGCGCTTTGGACCAATAGCGCCTTGGGTATAACCGTCGCGGAGCGAATAGGAATTTTATATCCTTTTGCTGCCGCTATGTATTGGCACTTAAGTTTCGATAGCGCGGCGGTGCGTTATCAATTCTGGTACAGCTTACTAAGATGGTTTGAGCAAGAATCGAGGATCGGAAAATTGATGCAGATGGAATCGCCTGATGGCAGCATGAAAGTTTTTACGTTCGAGTTCACGCTTGATCGCGCTCCCGAGAATGAAGAGGTTTTCCTAGAAAGTTATCCTCGTGCTGGCAAGCCATTAGGCATTGTGGCGATTTATGGCCAAGGGTGCGAATCGCTGCACGGCCACGAAGATGGATACTTCCTCGCCTTGAAATTGATTCCGGTGGTTCAAAGCGAATTATATGAGCGATTTGACGCCGAGCTAGGCGTACGACACGAGATTGATATTCAGGAGCTCATTGAAGCCGTTCGGGCGCTCACTTTGGATTGATTGATTTCTCGGTGGAAACTACCGGAAATAAGGAGATGCAGGGGAGAAATTAGTGACGAACCCGATTCGCAAGGTATTCGGAAAGCGTGAATGCCACAAACGCATCACCCGGGGTGGTGTTCAGCTTTCCGCCGCCCGTCGCCGCAATAAGCACATGCGGCTCGCCGTTGGGGGACGGGAAATAAGGGACGCACTACGCATTGTATTCAAGATTCCCAACTCCTCCACTGTCGCGCGCTCTCCTGACCCCGCGCTACCAACTTAGATGATGCTATCCCTCGAACAAGTCCAAGGTCTGTCGATCCCGCACGCCGATGAGGTAGAGGATGCCGTCCAGCCCGCTTACGGTCATGGCGTGGTTGGCGCTTTGGCGCACTACCGGCTTGGCGCGGAAGGCGATGCCCAGCCCGGCGATGCGAATCATGGGCAGGTCGTTGGCACCATCACCCACGGCGATCACTTGGCGCAGGTCAATGTTCTCGCGGGCGGCTATCTCGCGGAGGAAGGCGGCCTTGCGGTCACCGTTCACGATCTCCCCCGCCACTTCCCCCGTCACCTTGCCGTCCACCACTTCGAGTTCGTTCGCCAGCACATAGTCCACCGCCAGCATCTTTTGCAGGTGTCGGCCAAAATACTGGAAGCCTCCCGAGATGATGGCGGTCTTGAAGCCCAGGCTGCGGAGCGTGGTGAAGAGGCGCTCGGCCCCATCCGTCAAGGGCAGGCGCGCGGCGATGCCTTCGAGCACGGACTCGTCCAGCCCCTTTAACAGGGACAGGCGCTTGCGAAAGCTCGCGTCAAAATCCAGTTCCCCGCGCATGGCCGCCTCGGTGATGGTAGCCACCTGCTCCCCCACCCCGGCGGCTGCCGCCAGTTCGTTGATCACCTCCACCTGTATCAGCGTCGAGTCCATGTCGAAGGCCACCAGCCTGCGGTTGCGACGAAAGATGTCGTCCCGCTGGAAGGCCACGTCCACCCCGTGCTCCGCGGCAATCTCCAGAAACGCGGCGCGCAGGCCATCTTCACTGGTCGGCGTTCCGCGTACGGAAAAGTCCACCACGGTATACGGCGTGCGGTCAGGACTCACCAGCGACGCGCGGCCCGAAAGGCGGATGATGTCGTCGATGTTCAGGCCGTGGTCGGCAATCGCCCGCGACACGGCGGCCAGCGCCTTCGAGGTCATCTCGCGCCCGAGCGTGGTGATGATGAACCGGGGCTTGCCCTGCTGCCCCACCCACTGCTCGTAGTCTTCAGATGCAATCGGCTCGAAGCTGACCTGCATCCCAAGTTCGCCACATTTTGAATCCAGGTCCTTCAGCACTTCCCCGGATGAATCGGGCACATGCACCAGCAGCCCCAGCGTCAACATGCTGTGGATCACCCCCTCGCCGATGTCCAGCACGCGCACGTCGTGCTCGGCCAGGGTCTCGAACAAGGAAGCCGTAATGCCGGGCTGATCCTGCCCGGTCACCTTGATAAGGATAATCTCCGACACGAATAACTCCCCCTCGAAAAACAGCGAATCAGGACCACACCCCGAACTGCGTCAGGTGGTGCTTGAAATGGGCCACGTGAAACTTCTGCCATTCGCCCGGCGCCAAGGGCCCAAAGAACGGATGCATCCGCGTGGGCGACTGCCCGGCGGAAGCCTTGGCCACAAACTCATCCAGCGTCGCCTTTAGCTCATCCAGCGAGGTCAAGGGCATCGGCGCATCCGTGCCATCCTTCTGCTTGGGCAGCTTCACCCCCTTGGGAATCGCCACAAGCCCGGACAGGATGAGCGGCTTAAAGATATTGCGCGACTTCCAGTTGCCCTTGAAAGGCATCTCGTTCCCCACCCCCAGGCTGTATTGCACCGCCATCATCATGTGGCCACGCATCTGCGCAACGTTCATCTTGCCCCACTGCGGCTTGGTGTCTTCCGACAATTTGCTGAGGTCCGAGTAAATCTTCTGCACCATCGCGGCGTCCAGCTTGGGCATGGCAAGGGTCTCCCTGTTGGTTGCGGGCAAGACTAGCAGATGCGCCGCCTGCGCGTCATCTGCGCCAGCAGGGCAATGCACGTGTATCAGGGTGGGATAGTAATCGTGCGAGAACCGGCAGCCGAATCAGCCCCCGTTGAGGACAGGTTCCGCATCCGGCGGTGCGTCGAGCCCCACCCAGCGGGCCTGGCCGTTGCGCACCACCAGCCGCCAGCCGGTGTTCAGGATATCCTGCGGGGAGGATATCGCCGTCTCCCCTAAGCGCTTGCCGTTCAGTTCCGCCGCCAGCGTGCCCACCACTTCCCCTTCGTTCAGCGGCGCGGCCATGGGGTCGTCCACTTCGTAGATAAGGCGGATGTTCGGCAGGTCGTCTCGGTGGGCGATGAAGGACAGTTCCTCCTTCGCGCGGAAGTAGACTTCCTCGGGGTCGCCGTTTTCGATGACCGTCGGGTGCGGCACGGGACCGCCCGCCGTAGCCACCTGCACGCGGGTGATCTGGCGAAAGCCTTCGTCCATGATTTCTTCTGCCAAGTTGAATCGCCCGTATTTACTGGGCGACCCCATCACCACGCAGACCAGCCGCACGCCATCACGCTCGGCAGTGGCGGTGATGCAGAACCCAGCGGCGGCGATGTAGCCGGTCTTCATGCCATCGCAGCCCGGCATACGGAACAACAGCTTGTTGGTATTGCTTTTTGCAGGCTGGCCATCGCGGAAGGTCATTTCCTTCATGGAAACCCACTTCTTCACGCGTGGGTGCTTCAGGCATTCCAGCGCCAACAGCATCTGGTCACGCGCCGTTGTTTGGTCGAAGGGCAGGCCCGGCGTGGGCGGCAGGCCGTTCACGCTGTGGTACGTGGTGTTGCTCATGCCCAGTTGGCGGGCGCGGGCGTTCATCGCCTTGAGGCATTCTTCCTTGCTGCCCCACAGGGTTTCCGCAATGGCATAGGCCGCATCGTTCGCCGAGGCCACGGCCAGCGCCTCGGCCATTCTATCCAGCGAGATTATCTCTCCCGCCTTCAAGAACACCTGCGTGCCCCCCATGCCCTGCGCCGTTTCGCTCACGCGAATGGGGTAATCAATATCGATCTTCTTCTGGTCTACCGCCTCCGACACCAGCAACATCATCATCAGCTTGAGCATACTGGCGGGCGGGCGCACCTCGTCGATGTTATCTGCACGTAACACGGTGCCCGTGGTAGTTTCGATGCAATACACGCTTTGCGGGGCGAGGGCCGGGGCCTGCTGCGCCACTGCGTTGGCGGATGCCACAAGGACACCCACGCCTATAATCATTGACAAAACGGGGCGTATGGTCTGCCGACTCACACTACGCACGTTTCACTTCCTCCTCGTTCTGCAGCAGCGCTGCAAGCTGGCTAGCCGTGAACGGTTTTCTTAACACCCCGCTCACACCAACCATACCATGATACCCGTTTTCCACTCCTGTCAAGAAATAAATCGGGGCCTCTTTCGTTTGTGGGGCCTCTTGCAGGGGGAGCAGGTACTCCTGAATGTTGGTGGCCGTGAAGTCTGCGTCGATAAGTAGCGCCCGCACGGGCACGTTTCGGGCAATGTTTATGGCCTGTTCCGGGTGGTGGGCAATGCAGCAGGGTATGCCCCGGCTGGTCAGCGCAAGCTCCACAAAGGCCAGCAGCTCGGGGTCAGGGTCGATGACGATTACCTGCGGCAGCGCTTCGCCTGTCGCCTTAACTACGGCAGAGCCGTACTCCCCGCGCAAGGCGCGCCCGATTGCCTCGAACAATTGGTTCGCATTGTATGGTTTGAAGAGGAAGGTGGTGCGCTCTATGGCTTCGTCGATGCCTGCCACCGTCGTGGCCGTTTCCTGCGTGAGCACCAACCGGGGAATATGAGCAGAGGCGGGATGCTGCAAGAGCACGCGCTCCGTCCCCAGCCCGGCAACGTCGGTAGGGCCTGCGTCGATGATGACGATATCCGCCCCTTCGTTCTCGATGTGGCGGATTATCTGGAAGCTGCCGCTTACCGCAGTGAAGGTGCCCGTGCGAGATGCCAGAAGGCGCTCGAACAGGCGGCCCGCCTCACCGCTCTCGTCCAGCAGCAGCACCTGTTCGCTGTCCAGTGGGTTGTAGCCCTCGGGGTAAGTGTCGTCGAAGGCGGCGTCAGGCAAGCTCATGGTAAAGGCGCTGCCCCTGCCGGGAGCGCTCTCCAGCGTAATGTCGCCGCCGTGGGATTCGGCGATGTTCTTGGCAATAGATAAGCCAATGCCCGCGCCCTCATAGCGGCGCGTCTTCGAGCTGTCCACCTGGAAGAACTTCTCGAAGACCTTGTCGTGCAGCGCCGGGTCGATGCCGATGCCTTCGTCCACAACGGACAGGATGATGGCGCGGGAAGCCGTGCGCTCGGCCCGCATGACGATGCTGCCGCCGTTGCCGGTGAACTTGATGGCGTTATTGAGCAGGATGGCAAGCACCTGTTGCAGGCGGCGCCGGTCACCCCAGGCATAGCCGGGATTGCCGCTGAACTCGCAGGAAATGCCGATCTCTTTTTCGGTGGCTCCGGGATGGGCGCTGGCTGCCGCCTCGTTTACAAAGTCCTCAACGTCGAACAGCGATATGCTGAGGTCCAACCCGCGGATCTCCATGCGGCTGAACTCGATGATTTCATTGATAAGTCCGCCGAGGCGATCGAGGTTGCGCTTCATCACGCCAAGCACACGGTCCTGCTCGGGTTGAAGCACGCCCAGCGTGCCGCCGGAAAGCATCTCCACATAGCCGTTCACCGTGCTCAACGGCGTGCGCAGTTCGTGGCTCACGTTCGAAAGGAAGCTGTCCTTCGCACGGTCGTGCAGGCGCAGTTCCTCGTTGGCCTGTTCGAGTTCCTCGGCGCGATCGCGCAGTTGAGACTCCATCGCCTTGAGGTCGGAGATGTCGGTAATCACCAGAGAATACTGCGGGCCCTCGGCGTGCGCATCGGCCATGCGACTGAGCGCCGCCATCACGGGCACCGCCACCCCGGCGCGGGATATGAAGGTGACTTCCTGCCGGGCGGGTTCGCCGTCGGGGCCAGCATCGCGGGACACCAGGTTGAGCAGGCGAATGCGGCCCGCAGGGTCCAGATACTCGGCCAGCTCGTGCTCCAGAATATCGCCGCGCGTGCAACCAAGAATCTGCAACATGCGCTCGTTCACGAAGCGCACGCGGTTTTCCGCATCAATGGTAAGGAAACCCTCGCTCATGCTCAGCAACAACTGGCGCAGGCGCTCCTCGGACTCGATCAGGCGCTGCGTCTGTTCCTCGACCAAGTGCTCAAGGCTCGACGCATAACGCTCGACGCGCTCGCGCAGGCGCTGCTCTTCGGTGTTGTCTCGGAATGTTGCCAGCGTGGCGGTGAAGCGTTCCTCTGAATCGAAGATGGGGCTGCCGTTCACAACGAAGCTGCGCTCTTCGCCACGTACTTTGAAGTTTATGGAGTATTCTGAAGACACCCCCTTGCGGCGCTTCTCAATATTCTCCGAGATAATGTTCATGCCGAAGCGCTGGGCCAACTCGACCGTGTTTGCGCCGAGGATGTCCTTCTCGCGCAGGCCCAGCATTTCCAAGAAGCGATCGTTAACGAGGATGATGTAGCCCTCGCGGTCGCTCAGGATGACGCCCTCGCTCATGTGGGCGGCCAGCCGCCAGAAGCGCTCGCCGATCTCTTCGATATCCTCGCCAGTTCGCCCAAGGGTGAAGAGGATGGAAAACAATCCCAGCATCAGGCTCAACACCCCGAGCAGACGCATCAGGTTTTCCCCGGCAAACCAAGCGCGGTAATCGAAAGCCAGGCCCGTGCCCAAGCCGGACACGCTGAGCGTCTCCCCGAAGATGAGCATGAACAGGCCAAGGCCCAAGAAGAACCGCTCGACGCGCCCGGTGCGGTAGCGCGCCAGCACGTTGCCCCCCGCGTAAAGCGGAATGGATACCGACAGCATAAGGATGATGATGCGGACGTAGAGGTCGCGCAGCTGCATGGAAATGGCGATGCCGCCAATGCCGATGATGATGGGGATGAGATAAAGGAAGAGCCGGTCCCGCGAATAGGCGCGCCGGAAGATGCGGCGGTGCCCGCCGTCCTCGGCGGCTATGGTGGACTTTGCCGACTCCTTGGGTTTCATCCCTTGCGCCCCGCGTGCAGGCTGGCTTCAGCTGCGCTGATGGCGGCGGAGGCCAACTCGTCGCAGCGTTCGTTGTATTCGTTGCCCGCGTGCCCCTTTACCCAATGCCATTGGATGGTGTGCTGCGCGCACATACGGTCCAGCTCCTGCCACAGGTCCTGGTTCTTCACCGCGCCGCCGCCTGCGGCCTTCCACCCGTTGCGCTTCCACTTCGCCATCCAACCGCCGATGCCGTTCTTCACGTATTGCGAATCGGTATGCAGCCGCACCTGGCACGGGCGCTTAAGCGCGCGGAGCGATTGTATCGCCGCCATCAGCTCCATGCGGTTGTTGGTGGTCTCGGGGTCGCCGCCACTCAGTTCCTTGGTGCGGCCCGCAGACAACAGCACCGCCGCCCAGCCCCCCACTCCGGGGTTTGGTCGGCAGCCACCGTCCGTGTAGATATCCACCCAAGGGGCATCATCCGCCATGCGCTTCGCCTCCGCCGTTTGCCGCCAACAACTTCTCTAAAAATGCCACTACCTTCTCCTGCCCGTGCTTCTTCGCCAAGTCCAGCGGCGTAAGGCCCGCGTTGTTCTTTGTGTCCAGCTTTGCGCCCCGCTTGTGCAGCACCTGTATCACCCCGCCACCGCCGAAGATGGCCGCCGTGTGGATGGGCGTATCGCCGAAGTGGTCGAGCGGCTCAAGCGTCGCGCCGTGCTCGATCAGCCATGTCGCCTCGTCGCGCCGCCCCAGCATCGCCGCCACGTGCAACGGCGTCATCCCCGTCTTGTCGGCGACGTTCACGTCTGCGCCTGCTTCCACAAGCGCAGCCATTTCCTCAATCCGCTTGTTACTCACCGCATAGTGCAGCGGAGATTTACCCAATGAGTTGACGACGCGTATAGCCGCGGGGTCTTGGGCAATCTTCGCGCGCACGGCCGCGATATCGCCATTGGCCACGAGATCGTGCAGGCTCTGCCCGCAGCCCGATACGAACAGGGCAAGCGTCGTGGCAAGCAGCAGGCGTATCACCGGCACGCCGCTACTTCTGTGCCGGGGCGGCGTCGCCCGACAACCACTCGCCGCCTGTGGCGATGTTCTCCGGCGTGAAGAAGCGCGACGGAACCACCACTGTCTTAGGAATCGCTTCCCCGGCCAGCGCCTTGAGCGCCAGGTCGATGGCTTCCTTGCCGCCCGTGGGATATTCAAAGCAGACATCCAGCACGCCCTGCTTCACGTACATCTGCCCCTCGTGCGGCAGACCGTCTATCCCCACAAAGAGAATGTCGTTCTCGCGCCCTGCCGCCTTGGCCGCAAGCCATGCTCCGTGCGCGGCGGGGTCGTTGTGTCCATAGACCAAGTCAATCTCGGGGAAGCGCGACAGCGCAGATTCCATTTCCTTGCGGGCGTTCGGTTCCAGCCATTGCATGTCCGCCTCGAAGACCACTTCGATGGCGGACCCAGCGATGCCGTCGCGGAACCCCTGATTGCGGTCCTGCCCGGGGATGCTGGTCATCAAGCCCTTCAGCTCCACCATCTTCCCCTTCCCCTCCAGCCGCTTCTTCGTCCATTCACCCGCGGCCTTGCCAATCAGCTTGTTGTCCGCCCCAATGAAGGTGGTGAAATCGTTGCCCAGCACCGCCCGGTCCAGCACGATGACGGGCACGCCCGCCTTGAAGACCTTCGCAATCGGCGGCGTAAGCGGGGCCGCTTCCTTGGGGCTGACGATGAGCAGGTCCACGCCCTGCCCGGCGAACTCCTCGATGTGCGCGCGCTGCTTGAGCGTGTCGTTCTGCGCGTCGCGGTAGACCACCTTGATGTTCGGGTGCGCTGCCGCTGCCTGTTCGATATCGGCGTTCATCTGCACGCGCCACGGCTCGCCCAGGTTGCACTGGCTCATCCCCACCACCCACGGGTCTTCCGTGGTTCCCTTGCCCGCATGGGCGACGGAGCAGAACAACGCCAGCACGGCAACGCCAAAAAGCTGATATCCCTGCCAGCGAAGTGTCGAGGTGTTCATCGCGCTTTTCCCTGCTGCAAGATTACCGCGCCCGCCACGATGGCGCCGGTGAGCATCAGCCGGGTGGATTCGCCCACGGCGTTGATGCTGAGTATCTTTTCAAGATAGCCGATTGTGAGCACACCGAGCAATGTAAGCAGCATTCCACCGCGCCCGCCGGACAGGCTGCTGCCGCCAATCACCACCATCGCAATGGCCGTAAGTTCGTATCCCGCCCCCGCTTCGGGGTCGCCCTGGTATTCCTGCGCGGCCTGGCACACCCCCGCCACGCCCGCCAGCGCACCGGACAGCGCATACGCCATCACCCGCGTGCGCGCCACCGGCAGGCCCGAAAGCCGGGCAGATTCTGGATTGCCACCCAGCGCATACAGGTGACGCCCGGCGCGAAGGCGCTCTAGCAAAGCCCACGTGAGAAACGCACAAAGCAGAAACACCAGCGTGACGGCGGCGATGTTGTCGCCAAGGAACTTCGCGTCCAGCGTCTCGAATAGCGCGGGCAAATCCTTGTAGCCAAAGGTGCCGTCGGCTTGCTGAAAACTCTGCGACACCTTCTCGCCGCCGGACACATACTTCGCCATGCCGCGCGCGAAGACCATCATGGCAAGCGTGGCGATGAAGGGCTGCATCTGGAAGCGCGCGACCAGCCCGCCCGATGCCAAACCGCACGCCGCCCCGGCAGCTATCACCACGGGCAAAGCCACCCAGGCGGACCAGCCCCAGTGGATCGTCGTGAGGGCAAAGAGCACGGCGCACAACCCCAGCACGCTGCCGACGGACAGGTCGATGCCGCCGGAGATGATCACGATGGTCATGCCGCAGGCGAGGATTCCGTATACGGATATCTGGCGCAGCAGGTCGCCGTGCGTGCTCCATTTGAAGAAGGCCCCATCCGCATTGAAGCAGAGGCCCAGCGCGATCACCGCCGCCAGCGCCAGCACCGCCCGTGCCAGCGGGGAGTCCAAATGCGCACGCATGGCCATGGCCCCGCGTCCCGTCAGTCCGTTGTGGCGATGCGCCACACTTCGCGGTAGACCAGCGGCGACGTGGGACCGACCTGCGCCTTGGGGCTTTCCATGATGATGCCGTAGGTCTGCGAGCGCGGGTCACTCACGCCATGCAGGTTCTTTGCGTTCGCATAGCTGGCCGACGGCGCAGCCCCCTCCGGCAACACGCGCATCACGCGGTAGCCGGAACGCTCCATCGAGACTGACGACCCCATCGAGGAAACCAGCAGCGGCTGCGAGCCGACTGCCCCCGCGTCAAACAGGATGCCGTCCCACTGGTTCACCGGTGTGCCGGGGCCTTGCTTGTCCAGCGCATACAGCACCGGGGCCTGCGCCACAAAGGAACCCGCCAACGCGCCGGGCCGCACACGAAACGCGCAGCGCAATGCCACCGGCAACGTGGAGCCTGCCTCGTCCGTGGTCACGGTTGCGCGCATCGACACTTCGGGGGATTCGCCTTCCAGCATGAATTCCACCTTAAGGCGCAGGTGGGATTCCTCATTGCGGCTAGTGAGCAGCACGATGCGCTCCTCCGAGTGTGCCACCACATCCGCCGGGCCAGGCGACAGGGGCGCACCGCCCTCGGTCACCTGCCAGGTGATGCCACCCGCGTCCACACCCTCGGGCTGCCTGCGCTGCCGGTTCTCCACATGCAGCGACTCGACCAAGTTCGGACCGTCCGGCGCGCCAAGATAGCGCACCGCCAATAGCTGCGGGTCCACCTCAATGCGGACCGCCGTATTCTCCAGCACCACCGGCGCGGGAGCCGCGCCCAGCAGCAGGGACACCATCATGTACAGCACGCTTCCGCCTCCTTGCTTCGGCCATGCAAACCCTAGGTTACAACGTTCTCAAAATCGACCGTGCTGCTTGTAGTAGCGAGACTGGGGTCAACATCCCCCGGGTTAGGCGCAAGCGCCAAACCGTCCCCCTTCAAAGGGGGACTTGAAAGCGCGCCCTCTTGGTCCCCCTTTGAAGGGGGTGCCCGAAGGGCGGGGGATGTTCGCGCTGTCGGCCAGCCACAAACATGCACGATTAAACTGGAACGTACTACTCCTCGTCGTCGCCTTGGTCAAGGCCTTCGAGCGACGTGACAAAGGAAAAGATCAACGCGAACAGTTCCTCAAGAAAAGCAATGACACTTGCAAATATTGCATCTAAGGGCGACATGGTAAATCTCTCCGCTTGGTGCTCGGCCAAGCCCCTATTCTAGCGCGTATCAGTTCCCGTGTCACGGGTTTTCCTACGTCCCTTGTGCCAAGGTCGGAGACCCTTGTTGTAACGTGAACTGCTGACTGCCACACAACGGAGATGCCTTGAAAACAATGCGTAGTGCGTCCCTGATTTCTCCTGCCTCCTCCTATTTTAAGTCGGTATATATTTTCTCTTTATTAGCTTGAATTTGTCAAACGTATCTGTTATAAAGTCAATCATCATATAGTGTGATGGTGTAAAAGCTCATGGGAGGGCAAAAGCATGGATGACAAAGGCATTGGCGGATTTATTTTCAGCGTCACGGAATTGGTTCAACTGAATATCCCATTGTTTCTAATTTCAGTAATTGATCTTATTACATGGCCGCTTCGACTCTTGTATAACACGATAATTCCGGATTCGCTCTTGTTCTAGCCGAACGCACCACGACTCGCTCCCTTAGTTCTATTCAGTCTTGGGAATGCCACCAACCATCACGCGTGGCATTCCCATTCTTGTCATTTGCTTTTTTGATTCAAGATAACGAAGAAGGGCTATGTTGTGGCGCGGTTTCCTGACCGCGTCACCCGCGCGACCGAAGGTCTCCTCTTCTCTTTCCTCCGCCTACCCCTTCACAAACGCCATGCAATCCTTCACCACCTTCGGCTTCGCCCCACCGGTCTGGCTCTGCACCGCTTTAAACGCGGCAGCATTCGGAATCGCGCCGAACTCCAGGGCAAAGGTCCGCGTCTCCCCCGCCTTCAGCGAATGCAGCAGCCCCGCCGCCTCGTCGTGCGCGCGGCCTTGCACACCGCAATTCGCGGGCTCCAACCCCACCACGTATTCCTGCTCGCCCATCATCTTCCACTGGGCGAAGCGCGGCAGGGTGGCCGTGTCGTATTTCAGGTACATGCCCACATGCTCGGGCTTCGAAAAGTCCCCGTTTACAATCGCCACCGTGGCGGTGCCGTCCTTGGCGGGCTTCATGTCGTGGTAAAACACCTGCTCGGCGTAGCCCCGCTGGGGCGCGGTGAGCTGGTCCCACGTTTCCAGCCCGGCTGCCGCCACCGCGTCGCGCGGGGCGATGGTTCGGCTGGGCGCGAGAATCCGCGACCCCGCATCCACCACCGGCCACCCCACGTTCACGTGGTACAGCAACTGGAAGGGCGTGGGGTTCATGCCCTCGTTGGTCAGCTCGTCCTTCACCGCAATGCGCGGCTCGCCGAGCCATGCCGTAATCGTGCGCTTCAGCGCGAACTTCTCGCCAAACACGCTGGCCTCACGCATCACCCCCGACACCCGCATCACATACGCGTCCCCCTCCCACCCGCGCGACACGCACACGTCATGCGCGGGCGTTGCGCCAATGCGGCCATGCAGGCCAAGGCCGCTTACCTCGCTGCCCGCCTGCGGCGCGCCCACGTTGGACAAGCCACAGGTGGCCAACAGCCCCCCCTGAAAACTGCGCAGCCAGCGGATGTGCTCCGGCTCGAAATACTGCGGGGCCACGTCGCCCACCGAGGAGCGCCAACCCAGCGCCGCACCGTTGTATGTAACGCCACCAAGGTCCATGCAGCGATCAATGAGGATGGTGAAGTCCAGCCCCGACCCCGTCTGCACCAAGGCCGCACGAGAGCCCCGCGCATGGCCATCGTCCAAAGTCACCAGCCGCACCCCGGCCACCTGATCTATCAGCCCCACGCGCCGCTTCAGTTCCTTGGGGGTAATCGTCTTGCCAAACAGTTTCATGGTGTGCCCTCCCGTATCGTTGGCCTATAACCTACCGAAGCCAATTCCCAAATGCATCTTGTTGTATTTTTGAAGGGGGCAACTGGGAGCGCAGCGCTACCGCGCTGCCGAGCACGCAGCACCCGCCCGCACATCGCAACTCGACCCCGGCCCATCCACTATACTATCCGCATGGCTGGTGAAATTATTCATGGACGCAACGCGGTGCTCGAGGCGCTCCGCGCACAGGGGCGGGTGAACCGTGTCTACATCGTGCGCGAGGGCAAAGTCGCGTCGCGCGACGACATCCTCGATGCGGCCCGCGCTGCGGGCGTGGCCTTCGAGTTTGTGCCGCTGGCAAAGATGAACACCCTCACCGGGGTAAGCGAGCACCAAGGCTGCGCCGCCGCCATCACCCCCGTGGCCTACGCCGAACTGCACGACGTGCTGGCAGGGCTCGAGCCACGCGCGCTCATCCTTGTGCTGGACCAGGTGCAACACCCTCGCAACGTGGGCATGTTGCTGCGCACGGCGGCGGGCGCTGGCGCTGCTGCCGTGTTGTTGCCGCAACGCGGCGGAGCCTTGCTTGATGCAGACATCGTGCGGGCCAGCGCGGGCGCGGTGTTGCATGTTCCCGTGGTGGCCTGCCCCAACCTGGCGCAATCGCTGCGCGTGCTGAAAGACCACAACTTCTGGGTCTACGGGCTGGACGCCGAAGCGCGCGACAGCGTCTTCACCTGTCGTTGGGCCGACCGCTGCGCGCTAGTGGCAGGCAGTGAGACCAAGGGAATGCGCCCCGGCACCGCCAAACTCTGCGACGCCATGCTCTCCATCCCCCTCTCCAACGGACTCGACAGCCTGAACGTGGCGGTATCGGCCGGCATTGCCATGTACCAAGCGCGGTACGGCAAGGGCTAGCCCGCCGCCCCCGCGCATACGCCATCGCCCTCGGGGCTGTTTGGGCAAACCGTGTAGCCGCCCGCGTTGAAAATCTGCACGGCGCGCAGCAATTCGCTTAGCGAGATGATGCAGTCTCGAGGATTGTAGTCGCTGCTGTATGCCCCGCACCCCAAGCATTCACCGCCGAAGGGGGCGTAGCCATCTTCGCTTCCGGTCTGGCATTGGAAACGATAAGCCGCATAAAGCTGAATGATGCGCAATATCTCGTTGAGCTCGATGCGGTTGTCGCCGTCCTGATCCGCCGTGTGTGCGCCCGGTTCGGAACCTTCACCATCCCCCTCTCCCCCGCCATCCCCTTCGCCTTCCTCAATGCCACACCCGGCCAGGGGTACCAGCGCCACATCACGCCTCGTCGCGCTTCCCGCACCCACGCTGATAGAGGCCAGCGTCTGCGGGGCATAGCCTTCGGCACTCACGGTTATAGCATGCGTGCCCGGCAGCAACATCCGATGGTAGTCCCCAACGTCGGGATCGGTATACACCCCCTGCGTGTTGCCGCTCACAAGCACCTTGGCAAACACCGGTGCACCCGTACAAGAATCCGTCACCAATCCCCGCACGCCGATATGCACGCTCTCCATGTAGCTCAACATCGACTCGCGATTCTGTTCCCAATAGGTGGCCAGCGTGGAAGCCTGCGGGCGCTTGATTGCGCTGAGTTCCAGCGTCACCTCGTTGCAGCTTACGTAGCGATAGTTCCAGTCCTGCATTCCGCCGTAGACGGTGTACCAGTCGCTGCCGTTCGTGATGCCATTGTCGAATTGCGAAGAGTTGTACATCGGGCTGTTGTGAATCGAATAGCGCGTGGACACGTCGATGAACAAGGAATCGTCCGGTGCGATGTCGTATTGGCCCGGCGTGCCATCGCCCTCGTCGTAGGGATAATTCACCACCAGCGTGCCGGTATGAATATTGGCGGAAAGCACAAAGCTGTTCGCCGCCGTCCATTCCATCACGAGCTGCGTTTCCACTTCCCGACCCGTTGTATCCAGCGGGTCCCCATCAAAGATGTTGCCATTGCCCAGCGGGTCCACCACATAGCTCGGGAAATTTCGGTTCAGGTCCACGCCGTTCTTGTTGAAACGCGCGTTCTGCTCACGTCCATCGGGATTCATCAATGGCATGATCCAGATGTCGGTTGTATCCACCAGCTGCGTCAGCCGCGCCCCCTGCACAGACTCCGTGCTGTATGAAGTGA
>JBIKMR010000085.1:0-14931 GCA_044359155.1 Candidatus Hydrogenedentales bacterium
GCCGCTACCCACGATTCCGGCAGGGGATTGAGCGGAGATTGCTCAATGGTATCGAGGAGGAAGGCTTGACGTTCCGGCGCGCCACCCTCGGCCAGCAGCCGCGCCACGATCTCTTGAATGTCCGCGTTGGATGCAAACGACCGCAACGCGCCACCCACCAGCGTCGCCTGTTCGGACGACCACTCCTGAAGATTCTTGTCCACGCTCGCCGCCACCGTGTCGGCCCACTCCGGGTGGCGCGATGCTATCCAGAGCGCCGTGTCGCGCACGCGTTGGTCGGGGTCGGAGAGGAATGGCGCGAAGGCTTCTTCGTGGGTAGGGCCGTCCAGCACAATAAGCATTGCCCGCCGCACCTCTGGCTCGGCTGCATCAGCGTGATTCCACAGCATCCCCATTCCATCCGACACCTTCATTGCATGTATAAGAGCGTGCTCGAGAAAGGGGTCATTCACACGATTATGGAATTCGCCCATTAGACCTTGTACACCGCCGGTGCCGTATCGCCCGAGCGACGCGGCGGCCTCCCGCTTGACAGCAGGGTAGTCTGATTCCACCAGACGACAGAGTGGCTCGAACAGATATATGGAAGCTTCATCCAACACGCGCTCATCCCGATTCTTGTAGAACAATCCTCCCGCGTGGGCCGCCGCAATTTGTATTTCAGGTTCCGCAATCTTCATGGCCGCGACGATCGCCGCGCGCGCGTCGGGTGTGTTCAATCGGGCCAGTGCATTCAGCGCGGCAATGCGGGCAACCGTGCCGGCATCCGATTCGAGCACGTCCTTCAGCGGCGCTTCTGCCTTGCCGGGCATGGCGGACAGCGCCCAGCCTGCCCGGTCGCGCACCACGGTGCGCGGGTCTTGTAGCCGTTCCGCCAACTGCTTCGCCGTCGCCTTGTCCCACGCCAGCTTCAGGCCGCGCGGGTCCTCCACCTTCGGCGCGTCTGCGCGGCGGATGCGGTAGACGGTGCCGCGAATCTCGGGCTTGGACACGCGCGACACCGGGCAGGCGTCCACGTACCACGCGCCGGTGTCCGACACCAGCACGCTGCCGTCCGCGTCTTCAAGCACGTCGGTGGGGTGGAAGTCCGGATCGGTCGAGGTGAGGAAGTCGCTGTCCTGCGAGGCGAAGGTGGCGCCTGCCCGCGTGATGATGTGACGCTGCACTCGGTGCGGGTTGAACTGCGCGCTGAAGTAGCTGTCCTTGAATTCCGCCCCAAAGGCCTGCCCTCGATAGCGCATGAACCCGGACGGCGCTACGCGCGCAAACTTGGTGATCGGTTGCAGCAAGTCGCCCGTGCGCTGGTGGTCGAACTCGGCCAGGCTTTCATGCACTTTGGGATACACGCCCCCCTCGACCCAGTGCATCAACGCGTCGCGCTGGCCGTTCATCGGGTCGGTGAAATAGGTCATCGTGCCGATCAACTCACCCGCCTCGGTGAAGGCAATCTCGACCGGGTTGTCGAAGCCGCCGCCGCAATAGCGTTCGAGCTGTGTGCCGTCTGGCTTGCATCGCCAGATGCGCGCCGCCTGCCCTTCCAGTGTGTGGCCCTCCTTCGTCTCAATTTTGTAGCCATGCCGCCCGTGCGTGAGGTACATGTAGCCGTCTTGCCCGAGAAAGGGGCCGTGCAGGCTGGCGGTGTTCAACACGTTCCACCCGGTGAGAATCACCTCGCGCTCGTCCGCCACGCCATCGCCGTCGGTGTCCTTTAGGCGGATGAAGTCCGGCGGCGATGCGGTGTAGACGCTGCCCTCGTGCCACAACACGCCCATCGGCAGGCTCAGCTTGTCCGCGAAAACGGTGCGCTTGTCGAACACGCCATCGTGGTCCACGTCTTCCAGCATCAGGATGCTGCACCCCGGCTCCGCCACCATCTCCTTGCCGGATAGATCTTTGCCGCTCGACTCTGCAATGTACATCCGCCCCTCGGGGTCGAACTCCATGAACATGGGGTAGGCGCTCAATTCCGGCCCCGCCGCCACCTCGACCACAAAGCCCTCGGGCACGTGCAACCCCGCCAGCCCAAGCTGGGCCTGGGCAGGCAGGCACGCCGCCAAAAGGGACACCAAGATTCCACCAACTTTGCATGGATGCGGCATGGACGCGTTGCTCCTATAATCGCTGCGGGCAGTATATACAGCAAGACAATCGAGGAACAGCGAATGCATGCATGGCTTGTGGCAGTGGGCATTATCTTGAGCACAACGGCGCAGGCTGCGGGCGAGGAGCTGCAAGTTATTCAATCACCGCCGACTGAGCCGGGAATCTACTTGAGCTACTCCGTCCCTGCGGGTGCGCCGGACGAAGTCACGGTGACATGCGAATGGCGAAGCAGCGACAGCGCCGAATGGCAACCAGCACCGGTGGCGGCATTGCGCTCGGAAACCGCACAGGCGCTGGTCTCGCCAGAAGACTGGGCCAGCGGTTTCCGCGATGGCCGCGTGGTGGAGCGCCGCGCCGCAGGGTTGCGCCGGACCCTCGTGCTGCATCCTTACCCAGCGATGGGCGCGGATAGTCGGCTTGGGACAGAAGTGCGCGTCACCGTGCACGGTGCCAGCGGGGACAGCCTGGCCGAGCACACCTCCACGGTGGATGCACAGGGTAACGCTATCTACATCGAGGACTGGAAAAGCGTACTGACCAAGGGCGAAGTGCTGCCCGCCGCCGAGGTCGCACCCGGCAAGTGGCAATGGCAGACCGAACTGGGCGACGACGCCACATTCGGCAACGCGCTGTATGGCGAATCCACAAACAACATTCCCCTGCGACCGCTGTCCTATGGCCTCGACCTTAAAGGGCCGCACGCCATCTACGTTTGCACCAAGCCCGCCCATGGCGTGCGCATTCGCCTGAGCGGGGACGAGCGTAGCGACGATGTGGGATCGCGGCTGGAAGGTGAAGAAGTGCTGTGGCGCGTGGCCCGCATGGACCACCAGCACCTGATCATCCAGCAGCCCCACCGACACACCGGGTACACTCCCGCGCAGATCGACTATGTGAAACTTGTGCCGCTTACCGAGGAGGAGTTCCGAGCTTGGGAGGCGCAGTTCAACACTGCCACGGACAAGATTGTCGGTGCCTATTTCGAGCCGTATTCATGGGCCTTTAACGAAGACCTGCTCCACACGCTGCAACACCGCGAACCGCTGCTGCCTTATGCCGAAACGCGGATGTCGCTGGTGGATATTCAGGTGGGCCGCTTCGGCATGAAGTCCGTCTTTGAAACGCGCCTGACGGATCAGTTGCTCTACACCACCATCGGTGATCCCATTGGCGACGTGGCCCAGCCCACCACTGACAACGTGGGGCGGATGCAGCAATACACCAACACGCTCGACGCGGAACTGCGCTACTGCCGCGAGTTGGGGCTGAATGCCCACGCCAACTTTGGCGCAAGCAACTGCTACGTGGGCACGCCCCTGCAAGGGGACTTCTCGAAGCAGCATCCCGAATGGGTACGCGGCTCGATGCTGCGCCTCGAAGTGCCCGAAGCCCGCGCCTACGCCATGAGCCTTTACCGCGAATCGCTAGCGCTTGGCGCGCCCGGCATCTCGATAGACTTCTGCCGCTATCCGGAAGCTGTGGACAGCGCCGAGACTGCCACGCAAGTGTTGCGCGAAATGCGCGCGCTGGCTAATGAATTTACCGCGCAACGCGAAAAGCCCGTAACGGTTCTTGTGCGCTTTCCCGGTACGAGCGTGCGCCTGGCGGAATACTTTGACTACGCCCTCTGGGCGCGGGAGGGGCTGGTGGATTACCTCTGCCCCAGCAACATCCAAGGGCGACATCTGCACATCGACATGGCCCCCTATCTTGAAGCGGTCAAAGGCACTAAGGCCACCCTGCTGCCCTGTGTTGATGGGTTGTCGTGGGGCGTGTCGTGGCCGGGTCCGCTGCTCCAGCGCGTTAAGCAGCTTTACGATCAAGGCGTTCCCGGAGTCTACGTCTACCAGGCCGACGCCCGCCTGCTCGGTCATCCCCGCGACCGCCGCGCCATGGCGCTGCTGCCAAGCAAGTCCGCCCTTGACGCATGGTGGCAGCGCGAGGAAAAGGTTCGCCCCTCCCGCAGCAAGGGTGTCTACATCACCCCACCCCACGAGTTCGGCAAATACCACGGCTTCGAGCGCATCCGCATCTGGACCGAGGGCCTCCCGGTGGGGCCTGTGGAATCCTGGCTAGATGGACAACTTATTTTCCGACAGGAAGCGCCACCTTATCTGGTGGGTACGGAGGACTACGCCACCGACGGAATCATCCCCCCCGGACCACACGAACTACGCATCCGCGTGCAAGACGGCGAAGGCTGGTACGATCAGACATTCACCGTGGCGGGGGGATGAGCCCAGCGTGTTATTCGACGATGCGAATGATCCGTTGGGCCGTGTGTACCTTGCCCCACATGTCGGTGGCGCGCACCTGGATAACGTGGTATCCGGGGGCGGGGTTGGCGGGCAGGGCGGCCTTCCAGAGGTGGGGGGTGTCGTCCGGCTCGGGGGATACCATGCCAGTGAGCAAGTCGAAGTCGTCGGCCACTTTCTTCAGGGCCTTCTCGTCGTTCACATCTTTGCCTGCATAGGCGGCAATCTGTTTGACGAGCGCCACTTGGCGGTCGTAGTCCTGCTGATAATGCGGGGCCTTGCCGGTGAACTGGGTCATGGGCGTCCACTCGCCGGTCTTGTCCAAGCGCATCTCCAGCTTGGATCGGTCGTTGCCGGAGAAGAAATTGACGATGGCCTCCGTGCCGCCCGCCTCTGCCGAGGCAACCTGCTCGGGTGCCCACACGTCCATCTGGTATTCCGCCGGGCGGCGGGCCGCCTTGAACTGCATGTCGAACTGGTTGCCGTCGATGTTCATGACGGCGTAGCCGTTCGGTCCGCCATCGCGCATGGTGGCGTGGGGAATCCCCAGCTCGTCGTATTGCCCGCGTAGCCAACTGCCGCCTGCGGTCATCAGGTTCAGGTGGTGGTGGCTTTGGTCTGCCCCTTGCACGGGGAGGAACTGGTGACTCTGCACATGGGAGTGGGCAGACAGCGAGAAGGTGTTGGGGAATGCCGCCAACTCGGCGACCAGTTCCTGGTGGTCGGCGCAATCCCACAGGGGAATGTGCATCATCAGGATGACGAGCTTGTCCTTCTCCACGTGGGCAAGGTCGTTTCGCACGAACTCGATCTGTTCCTTGCCGAAGCGGCCCTCGTATTTCCGCTCGCCTACTTTCCACCAGATATTATTCAGCACAATGATGTGGGTGTTGGAGCGGTTGAGGGAATAGTAGGACGGGCCGAGCCAGCGAATGTATGTATCGTCGCTGTCCTGCCGTTGCTTCACGTCCATGTTGATATCGTGGTTACCGATGACGTGCAGCCACGGCACGCCGACCAGCCCCGCTTGGGCGATGATGTCGGGGTAAATCTCCAGTCCGTCAAACACGAGATCACCCATGCTGGCGCCCATGTCTGCGGGGACCGTCAAGAGTTCTTCATAGACATCATGAGAAAGGAAGTCCACGTCTCGAATGCCGCGCGGCTGGGGGTCGCCCATCACTATCATGCGGAAGGCTGGGGGTTCTTCTACCGGGGTCAAGGCAAAGTCTACGGATTCCGGCAGGGGACCGGTGGGCGCGATGCCGTCGAACTTCAACTTGGGCGAACCCGCCGGGCGATGCACATAGTAGAAGCGCGCCACCGTGCCGTTGTGGTCGTAGCCGGAACGCCAGCCGCTGGGCTTGATGACGAAGAGCGTGGTGTCGTTCGTAACCGAAAGCTTGTACGCGCCATCGGCGTCAGTACGGGCAACGTCCTTGCCGTTCGACACGGACACGTCGGGCAGGCCCGCCTCGCCCGTATCGCGCGCGCCGTTTCCGTTGGCGTCGTGAAATACAAAGCCCTTGGCGGTCTCGGCATGGGATGCAGCTGCAAACATGATGCAGCAGGCGACGATGGCAAATTTCCGGTGCATGGCTGTTCCCTCTCCTTGCGCAAGCGCTGACCATAGCGCACCGGTTAAACAGGGAGCAAGCCTAACGCTGCGCTTACAATTGGCGCATGTATGAAGCATCGCCCCCGCTGGGGTTATAGTGTGCCCATGCAACCGTTATCGATCGATCCTCTTCAACTTTACGTAGGCCTCGGCGCTGCGGCGGGATTCGCCGCTGGCGCGTTTCTGTGTGGGCTTCTGGTCTGGCTGCTCATGCGCTCTAGCGCGCGGCAGGCGATACACCAGATGGATCAGTTTCACGACATGGAGTTGACCCAGATGGAGGATCGCAAGGCGGCATCGGATGCCGCGCTGGCGCAGGTGAAGGAATCGCTGGCAGATGCCAATGCGGATGCTGAACACTTGGCGCGGGAATTGTCGGACGAGCGGTCTCGGCTGGCCACAGCACTGGAACGCTGCAACCAGATTCCCCGGCTGGAGGAAACGCTTATCGAGCGGGACCGGCTGTTGTCGCAAACGCGCGACGCGCTTGCGCAGGAGCGCACCCATCTTGCCGATACCAAGGCCCGCATGGAAGAAACACAGCACGCGGCGGAAGAGAAGATCATCCTATTGCAGGAATCGGAGCTTCGGCTGAAGGACACCTTCCGCGCGCTGTCCTCCGAGGCGCTGCGCATGAACACAGAACAGTTCACGGTTTTCGCCCGGCAATCGCTGGAACAACAGCAGGAAGGCGCGAAGCATGAACTGGAGAAGCGGCAGATAGCCATTAACGAATTGGTGAAGCCGCTCAATGAAGCGCTGGGCAAGGTGGACGAACGCATCGCGTCGCTCGAAAAAGCGCGCGAGTTGGCCTATGGGCAACTGACCGAACAGCTCAAGATGTTGGGCGAGAGCCAGCAGCGCTTGCAGGCGGAGACGGGCAACCTGGTGAAAGCGCTGCGCGCGCCACAAGTGCGCGGGCGCTGGGGCGAAGTGCAGTTGCAGCGCGTGGTTGAGATGGCGGACATGCTGGAATACTGCGACTTTGTCCAGCAGGAGAGCACGGATAGCGAGGGCGGTCGCCTGCGGCCCGACATGGTCGTGCGGCTTCCGAACAACAAGGTCATTGTCATCGACGCGAAGACCCCGCTCGACGCGTATATGGATGCGCTGGAAAAAGAGGAAGGCCCCGAGAAGGAGGCCTGCTTGGTGCGTCACGCCAACCAGGTGCGCACGCACCTTGGGCAGCTGGGGCAGAAGAAATACCAGGACCAGTTCGACCCCGCGCCCGAGTTCGTGGTCATGTTCCTGCCGAGCGAGTCCTTCTTCAGTGCCGCGCTCACGCAAGACCCAAAGCTGCTCGACCACGGCGTGGACAACAAGGTGCTGATGGCCACGCCCACCACGCTCATCGCCCTATTGAAGGCCGTGCATTATGGCTGGCGACAGGAACAGTTGACCGAGAACGCCAAGGTGATCAGCGAGCTGGGCACGCAGTTGTACGAGCGCGTGCGCAGCCTCACGGGCCACTTCCTGCAAATGCGCAAGGGCATCGAGCTGACCGCAGACAGCTATAATAAGGCCATCGGCACGCTCGAACGTCAGGTGCTTTCCACCACGCGCAAGTTCGACAAGTTGGGCGCAGGCAAGGGCGACACGATTCCCGAGATAGAAGAGATCAATTCCCCGCTCCGCAGCCTGCAAGCGCCCGAGTTGCGCGAGATACTGGCGGAAGCGCCGCTACCCGAAGACGATCAGGAATAGAACAATGCCCGTTGCGAAAAAGCCCCACGTGCCCCAAAGCCGCGAATACTACGCCGCGCTTTCCGATGAGGATCTGGACTCGGTGTGGAAGCAGCGCGTCAAGCTGGGCATCACCGGCGGGGAAGAACTCATGCTCCGCAGCCTGCTGCGCGAGCGCAAAGGCTTCAAGCCCGTCGAGGTCCACGTGTCCATGTGTATGCGCTGCAACCTGCCCGCAGACAACTGCGCGTGCCTGAACCGGTAGATGGTGGATGGCGCGCGGTGTGAAGCGCGCCTCCCCGCTGCGCCATAATTCCCGCCATGCGCACCATACTCAAGGGCACGGTCAGTTATGACGGCACGGACTTCTGCGGCTGGCAGCGGCAGTTGGAGGACCGTACCGTGCAGGGGGATATCGAGGCAGCGCTGTCGAAGATAGCGAACCAGCCGGTGGCGATTCAGGGAGCAGGGCGCACGGATTCGGGCGTACATGCCTTTGGGCAGGTGTTCTCTTGCGCGTGGCCGGGCGAGCCGCCGGTGCGCTTGGCCCATGCCTTGAGCAAGATGCTGTCGCCCGAGATTCGCATCGAGAATATTTCGGTGGCAGCGCCGGACTTCAACGCCCGCTTCTCCGCCACCTCGAAGCGCTACCGCTACGCCATGGAGTTTGCGCGCAACCCCAACCCGCTCTGCGCGCGCTATGCGTGGCAGATTCCCTACGACGTGGACCTTGACCTGCTGGCAGCGCTGTTGCCCACGCTGCAAGGCACGCACGATTTTGTGGGCTTCCAAAGCGCGGGCGCGCAGGAACGCAAGACCACGGTGCGCACGCTGCATTCCATAACCCTCGAAGCGGGCGGGCTGGTCACCCCGGTGGGGTATGGGCCGCTGCACAGCCTCGTGTTTCATGGCGACGGATTTCTCTACAAGATGGTCCGCAACCTGACCGGCACGCTTATCGAGATTGCGCGCGGGCGCTATCCAGCCTCATTCCTTGACGAGTCGCTGGCATCGCCCGGCCCCTTCTTGGGCCACTGTGCCCCGCCCCATGGCTTGGCCCTCATGCGCGTGTACTACGGCGACGAGGAGTAGCTCTCGCTACATTGCCCGCAACGCATCGAGGGCGCGCTGGAAATGTTCCGGCAGCGGCGCGGTGTAGGTGAGGCGTTCGCCGGTGGTGGGGTGGGTTACGCCGAGGCGCTCGGCGTGCAGGGCCTGACCGGGCAGGGCGTTGAACGCGGCGCGGGCTTCGTCGCTCAGTTTCCAGTTCTTGTAATCCACCACGCCGTATAGCGGGTCGCCGAGCACGGGCCTTCCAGCGAAGCGCATGTGTACGCGAATCTGGTGGGTGCGCCCGGTGTCCAATTGCAGCGACACGAGCGAGGCGACGCCGAAGCGTTCGAGCACTTCAAAGTTGGTGACGGCGCGGCGAGCTTGCACGCTGGTAACGGCCATCTTGCCGCGCTCGGCCAGGCTGCGCCCGATTCCCGCATTGATCTGGCCGCGCTGCTCGGGGAACTCGCCACAGACCAAGGCAAGGTAGCGGCGGTCGAAGGTGTGTTCCGCCGCCTGCCGCGCCAAGTGGGTGAAGGCGCGCTGGGTCTTCGCCACCACCATCACGCCCGAGGTGTCGCGGTCGAGGCGATGCACAATGCCGGGGCGGGTTTCGTCTTCACCGGGGCATTCAAAGCCGGAGCAATGAAACATGACCGCATTGACGAGGGTGCCATTGGGGTGGCCGGGGGCAGGATGCACCACCAAGCCTGCGGGCTTGTTCAGCAGTACCAGCTCGCCGTCCTCGTAGAGGATGTCCAGCGGAATGTCCTGCGGCTCGGGCGTTTCGGGGGGCGGCTCGGGCAGCTCGACGGAGACTTCGTCGCCTGCCGCCATGTTCTTGCCGGGCTTGGTGCAGGGCTCTTCGTTTATCAACACCTTGCCGCCCTTGATCAGCTTTTGCAAATAAGAGCGGGTGGCGTCTTCCACCACCTCGGCGAGGAAGACATCCAGCCGCAGGCCGACGTGTTCTTCGGAAGCCACTAGGGAGATCGGTTCTGGCATGGTGTTGTTAAGTTTCCGGGCAGGCGTGTAGGCGCATGCAATCGTTGCAGGAAAGGGATATGAAGTCCCTTGATCCTACAACCCCAGCAGGGCTGCCGCAAGTAAGTTAATTTGCGCTGGCTGCGAGGTGGGTGGTGTAGGCCTTGGGGGCGGCTTCGCAGACCGGGCAGCACCATGAGGTGGCAGCGCGTTGAAGGGGGTTGGCACGCCTTCTGGCGCGGACGAGGCAGACTGTACTACGCAGGCGGCGCACCGATTCGCGGTGCGTTATTTGTCACCCCCGGTGGCCGCACCGTGGCCGCACAGGACACGGAACTCGGCCAAGAAATAGACCTGACCCTGCAATACACGATCAACCGGCAGGCATCGCTCACCGTTGGTTACAGCCGATTCTTCGCGGGGGATTTCCTGAACGAGACCGGGACGTCAGAGGATACGGACTTTGTGTATACCCAGTTCGAGAGTACTTTTTAGACACGAAACTCTCGCCCACCCGGAAACTCACCTATCCCCGAAATCTAGAAAAAGCATGGTATACTTTTCGTAGATAGGGCATTCGGGGTACAGGAGACCGTGCGTGTGGGGATGACTCGAATACGATCAAGGCTCGTGCGTGCTTGCTTGGCGATTTTGCTGGCTGCGGGCGCGGGTGAGGCGCACGCGGCAACGGTTACCGTGGATACGCTGGCGGACACCGTGGACGGGATCGTTACCTCCATTGGTGGACTGCTGCTGGGCAAGGGATTGGATGGCAAGATCTCCCTGCGCGAGGCGCTCACGGCGGCCAACAACACAGCAGGCGCGGACACGATCGATTTCTCGGTGAGCGGTACGATCAACGTGACGCTTACCGAATTGCCTGCGCTTTCGGGGGGGGAGACCTCGATCCTTGGCGGGGGCAGCATCGCGCTGAACGGAGAAGGGCTGGCCTCTGGCAATGGCATACGCGTGACTTCCGGGTCTAACCTTGTTTCGGGGTTGAGCATCGGCGGCTTTCCTGGTGACGGCGTTGTGGTGAGCGGGGCTGCGGCGCTGGACAACACCATCGTGGAATGCACGATAGGCGGCGCGAATGGCAACGGGGACGATGGCGTTGCCGTGGCCTCGGGTGCGCAGAACACGTGGATAGGGCAGCCGGGCCAGCCCAACGTGATACGCGGCAACACGGGCGATGGCATCCAGATAACCGGCGCGAACACGCTGGGCACGTGGATCACCAACTGCTTCATCGGGCTGGATGCGGCGGGCGAACTCAGCGCCAATGGCGGCAGCGGCGTGAACATTAACAACGGTTCGGACGGCACGTTAATCGGCGGCACGGCGCCCGATCAATCCAACATCATTTCCGGCAACACCGAGTACGGCGTGCGCATCAGCGGCGCGGGAGTCACCTTCCACTTGGTGCGGGGAAACATTATTGGCGCGGGAAGCTCTGGCCTGACCGCGAAGCCCAACGGCTTGGCGGGCGTGTTGATTGAGGCGGGAGCGACCAACAACGAAGTGGGCGGCACGGAGCTGAACACCGGCAACCTGATCTCTGGCAACGGTGGCGAGGGCGTGCTGATAACCGGCGAGGGCACGGACAACAACCGCGTGCGCAACAACCGAATTGGTCTGCGCGTGCTGGGCACTAGCGCCCTGCCCAACGGCACGGCGGGCGACATCGAGAACGGCGACGGCGTGCGCATTGAGAGCGGGGCGTCGGACAACGTGATCGGCGCTGAAGACGCGCGCAATGAGATTTCTGGCAACGCGGACGACGGCATTGAGGTGCGCGGAATCGGCAGCTTCGGGAACCGAGTAACTTCGAACTACATTGGCACTGGCACGGAAGGATTGAGTGCCGTGCCGAACGATGGTGATGGCGTGTATGTGACCGCCGAGGCGGAAGAGACCGACATCGGCAATGACATTGCAGCACAGGGCAACCTGATATCGGGCAACCTTGCGGCGGGTGTGCGGCTGGAAGGGGTGACGGGTACCAAGATACGCAACAACATCATTGGCCTCGACATCACCGGCGAGATAGCAATTCCCAATGCGGCTGGCATAGTGCTCGAACTTAGCGCGAGTGCCAACACCATTGGCCAGCCCGGCAGGCGCAACACCGTTTCAGGCAACACCAGCCACGGTATCGAGCTAGACGGCACGAGCGTCATCGGCAACGTGCTGCAAGACAATCGCATTGGCACGAACCTCGCGGGTACAGCCGCCGTTCCCAACGGTGGCTCCGGGGTGCGGCTGGCAAACGGTGCAAGCAGCAACACGCTTGGCGGGGATGCGGACAGTGAAGGCAATGTGATTTCAGGCAACGGCGGTTCGGGCGTGTTGATTGAAAACACCAGCACGCAGGGCAACGTGCTGGAAGGCAATACCATCGGCGCGGGCATGGACGGCGTTACGCCGCTGGGCAACACGGGCGACGGGGTGCGCATCAATGCGGCGGCGCTCAACGTGATTGGCGGGGCGGTGGCGGCGGGCAACCTGATTGCGAACAATGGCGGGGACGGCATTGAGGTGACGGGCGCAACGGCCACGGGGAACAGCATCCGGCGCAACCGCATTACGGCGAATTCGAGCGGCCTTGCCAACAGGGGCATTGTGCTGACGACGGGTGGCAATGGCGGCATTACCGCGCCCAATGTGCTTTTGGCTGACCCGATTGGCGGCACTGCGCAGCCGAATGCCGAGGTGGATATTTTTGCAGACGACGAGGACCAAGGGGCGATCTACATCGCCACGGTTACGGCGTCGGGCGATGGCACCTTTACCAGCAACGCGGACGTCGAGCCGTATGAGGGCATGAACATTACGGCGACGGTGACGGGACCGGGCGGGAATACGTCGGCCTTCGGTGCGAACGCTGCGGTGCCCGACATGACGCCGCCGGAGATCACGCTGCTGGGCGATAACACCGTCACCGTTGAATGCGGCGGTCTGGTGGCGGGTAGTGGCGTTCAGGCCGTGGACAACGTGGACGGTGACATTACACCCGAGGTGGTGGTGACGGTGCAGGGAACCACGTTGATCAACGCGCTGGCCACGCCGGGTAATTACACTTTGCGCTACAACGTGAGCGACAACGCGGGCAATGCGGCCACGCAGGTGACGCGCCCGCTGGTGGTGGCGGATACGCTCGCGCCGGAGCTAGCATTGATAGGCGACACCGAACGGACGATTGGCTGCTTCGATGAATATGTGGACGCGGGAGCGACGGCCACGGACCAATGCGACGACGACGTGGAGATTACGGTATCCGCCGTGGACACCACGGTGCCGGGCGAGCAAACCGTGTCGATTACCGCGACGGACGACGAGGGGAACACGGCGGAGGCCACGCGCACGTTGACCGTGCTGGGCGCGCTTACGCCAGAGATATTCGTGGCGGTGGATGGCGACGATGCATCTGGGCGCGGCACGGAGCTGGCGCCATTTGCCACGGTGACGTATGCCATGGACCAGGCACGGTGCATTGCCTCGGCGGTGAACCCGGTCACCATTCATCTGGGCGCGGGCGCATATCCCGAGATCATCGAGTTTGCGGAGTACACCACGCTTTCCGGTGCAGGCATGGACACCACCATCATTGCGCCGAGTGCTGGCGACATCGGCGCGACGAACGGCCCCTTCGTGGTAAACACCGGGGCTTTCACGGCAATGAACAACTTGGGAATCGTGCTGCCCTTGGGTGCGCCCTCGGGCACGCGCATGGTGTCGGTAATCAGCGTGGTGCATACGCTGGACCACGTGGCGCTGGACGGCAGCCAGGTGTCTGGTTCTTCGGGCGTGTACCTGCGGGGGAACGATTCTTCGGCAAGCACCATCCGCGACTGCCGGATCGGCTCGGTGACGGTGGGCTTGGACATCGCGTTCTCCGCAGCGCGCGTGGCGTTCAGCGATTTCGAAAACATTAACGGCGGCACGGCCATCAAGATTGCGCCGAACACGGGCGAGCCGCCCGTGGTGGGCGACCTGGACAGCCTGGTGAGCACGGGGTCGAACATATTCCGCAACATTACGAACGGGTTCCTGGTGCAGAGCGACAACACGGGAGGCACCACGCGCGCGCAGGCGAATTCATGGGAAAACCAGCGCGTGCTCAATGCGATCATCGCCCGCTTTGGCGGTGTGCGCCCAGACTTGGTGGACGCGAAATTCCCGCTGTTCTCGCTGCCTGCGACCAAGGGAGACATTCAACCCCAATTGTTCGTGACGGTGCTTGACGGCGAGACCGATCTTCCCGTGTCTGGCGTGGCGCTTACGCTGAACGCGAACGAGCGCGCGGAGCTTCCCGAGGCCGGTTCGACCGGCGTGTATACCGCGTTGGTAAGCAAGGGGCAGTACACCCTGCGCGCACAGAAGCCTGGCTATGACGAGACAGTGGACTACGTGGTCATCGGGCAAGGCATCAACAACGTGACTATGGTGCTGGGCGAGGGCGGGGTTGGAACGCATTCGGCGGACACGGACGGCGACGACCGCATTGGGCTTTCGGAACTGCTGCGCGTTATCCAGTTGTACAACGTGGGCGCCGGTTTCTCTTGCGGCACAGGTGATGACGGATTTCAGCTGGGCATCTCTGGCGGGCAGCAATGCCCGGCGCACGCGGCGGACTATGCAGGCGGCCCCAACTGGAAGTTCAGCCTGTCGGAGTTGCTGCGCGTGGTGCAGTTCTTCAACCTGGGTGGCTTGGGTTATTGCCCTGGTGAGACGGAAGACAACTTCTGTCCGGAGTGAGGGTGGCTACCGCAGCTCTTCGAGCTGTTTCCGCAATGCTTCGGGTGCGGGGCGTGCGGCCACGACTTGCAGGGCCGCCGCGCAGCGATCAATGACTTGGTCCCGCGCATAGAAGCGGGCGCGCTCTAGCGCGTTGGTCTGCCACATGCTGAAGCGTTCCGGCGTTTGGGGCAGGGTTTCCAGCAGAGCGGGCAGCGCATCCAGCTGATCCCAATCGAACCACGGGCCGGGTTTCGCCGTGCGCATTTCTTCGCCGAGGGGGGATTCCGCGTCGCATACCGCCAGGATGGGCGATCCGGAGGCGAGGCCGGAAATGGTTTTGCAGGGAATGAAGGAGCCGCCGCTGCCGGCCTTCTCGGTGATGACGTAGAAGTCCGTATCGTGCAGGGCTTGGGCGAGGTCCGCCTCGGACATAAATCCCCCGAAGCTGAAGCGCGCATCGCCGGTGGCGGCTACCCAGTCTTGCACATCGCCTGC
>JBIKMR010000328.1:0-4305 GCA_044359155.1 Candidatus Hydrogenedentales bacterium
GTGGGGCAATCACTCCTGCCGAAACCCCCGCAATCTGAATACCCTCGATGGCGGCGGCAATGCAGGCCGCCGCTATTGCCGGGTCCGCGCTGAAGGAGCGCGCTTCGGTGTCGAGGCTTCCTTGCTCCGGGGTTAGTGCGAACGTCGGGGCAAGGGCGAGATGAGCAAGATAGTCATTTTTATGGGTCATGTATGTGTAAGCATCGCGTATGAGGTTTGTATCGCCCAGCGCCCCGAGGGCAGCAGGCTCGGGCACAGGCACTACTCCCATCGCAGGATGTGTTGGTTGGCGGAATCCGCCTTCGCAAGGGGCAGCAAGTAGCAGAGGAGGTTCGACTATGCGCAACGTCGTTCCCAACGCAGACCACTCTTGAGGAATCTGGTAGTTCTCGCCGGGGGATAACGCTACACCGCCCGCTGCGCCTGCTTCGAGCACTGTTTTCCACGCTTCCGGTAGGCCGGGCTGGGGCCAGCTGACCAGGAATATCTTGGAAATTTTTTGGTCGAGGGTGTAGGTGCTGATGGCGGGTTGAGCGGCGGCGGTGAGGGATAGCAGCAGCAAGCAGGAGAGGGCTTGCGATGCAAATAGCTTCGTGCCTGCTCGCCGCCTCACCCTAACCCTCTCCCCCGAAAACGGTAGAGAGGGGACAAGAGAAGAGGAGACCTTCGGTCGGAAGAGTGGCAAGGTCAGAGACCATGCCACAACAACCATGGAAACCATGCCACAACAAGTGTGCTGGTTCATGGCTTGTCTCCGCGCAGGAGGGCGGGGATAGTTTCGTAGGCGTTGGAGATGCTGAATACGCCGGTAATGGTTTGCGCGTTGATGGTCCATGCGCCGTCGAGCCAGCCGCCTGCTGCTTCAATCTTCTTTGAGATTCGGTCGCGTTGGCGATCAGCCAGCGCGAGCAGAACACGGGCGGCTTCGGGAGAAGTAGTCTCGATACGCACATCTATAACGAGTAAAGCCTCGTCATTAAATTGAGCGGTGGCCGTGGCCTGGGAGAAGAACCCGAAATAAGGAATCCAACCCTCGGCATCAAGTACGGGCGGCTCCCATGTCAGATCATCACCCGGCTGCCGGGGCGGATAGAGTAGGGAAACCAACGCCTTGAAGGCGAGGTCGTTACGGTTGTCGATGACCAAGACGCAGGGCAAGCTCTCGGGGATGGGAAGCGGGTCCTTCGCTTGGTCAAGTCCCAGAGGAAACCCGGAACCAGGTAATTCAAGAACATGCCACGGGCCGCCACTGCACGGCAGGGCGGAGCGCGCAACCCATAGGCCGGGTTGCTCGAAGGAGAGGGAGGTTACTTTCTGCCCGGGGAACCAGCGCCACAGGTCGGGGTCAGCCCGGCCTTCTACCAGCCCGGACAGGCGGGGCAGGCTGAGGGCCACGGTGGAATCCACGGCCGTGTTGTCGGCATTGGGGGACAGGGTCCATGTGGCTTCCCAGGGGAGGCTTCCCAGCAGGAAGTTGCGCCAGGGCTCGGAGGAATTCTTGAGGAGGTGGGCGAAGAAGGGGCGGGCGTTGGGGTGTTGCGGGTCCAGCTTGATGACAAGGGCGGGGGGAGAATCGGACGGCAGCAGGACCGATTGGCGGGGGTGGTTCTCGAATACGCCCATCTGAAACACCAGCAGCAACAGGCCACCTGCCGCTGCTGCCAGCAGCAGCAACACAACGAGGCAGCCGGTAGTTAAGGCTTGACGCAACCCAAAGCCCCCGATAGAGATGAAGTACGGATACGGCATTGTGTCACCCCCGGCGCGTTCCCCGCAAAGCGCGCCGGTTGCGGCGTGCGCGGGGGCGGGCTACACTCGGATGATGACTACTTCTACACGCGCAGCAATTTTGTTGATTACCGCCCTCGTGGCGACCACGTCCGTTTCCGCCCAGCTTTTTGGGCGCGAGCGCACCCTGCGCGGGGTGCAGACCACACGCTATGAGGTGACCGTGCAGAAGAGCGCGGGCATCGACATACGGCTGGGCAACGGGGCGATGGCGCTGGAGGACGGCATGTCGGCGGTGCAACTGGTGGGGGACAAGCAGCCCCGCAAGCTGAAGCTGGACGCCCGCCGCAGCTCGCGCGACGTGGTAGCGAACGGGCTGGGACAGGGCAAGTCGCTGTTGCTGGGCGGCAAGGATTTTCTATATGCCATCAACAGTTTCGAGACGCAGCCCTTCCTCACCCTGCGGCTGGCCTATGTGAACGGCAGCAAGGAAGCGGTGGAGGTGGAGAAGCTGGTGGTGCTGTCCAGCGTGGGCGGCAAGGAGGCGGGCCTGATGCTGGGGGCGGGCGCGGCGCAGGCCCGGCTGCTGGCAGGGCGCGGGCCAGACTGCGCAACGGCGGAAGTGCTCACGGGGCAGGCGGATGCAATCGGCCAGCTTGCCGCGTGGAACGCTGCGGCGGGGCGGGTGATGATTGCGGGGTTCCTCGGGGTGCCCGCGACGGCGGGACGCTTCTCGATTTCCTTTGTAGGCGAACAGACCGAAGAAACGGGCGGAGCCTTTTCCTTCGAGTGGATACCCGACACGCCCGTGCGGCTTGAGCCGCAGGCGCAACTGGAAGTGCCGCCGCTATACCTCTCGCTGGCAGGAACGGAACCCATCAAGGAAGTGCGCCGCTTCGTTCGGGCAATGGAGATAAGCGTGGACCCTGCCCTGCTGCCCGTTCATCCCCCCTGCGATTACGAAAGCTGGGGCACACCCTAAGCCTGCGATTCTCGACAACGTTGGCCAAGAGATTGTTATACTCCGCAACAATAAATTTCCCGCAAAGCGCAAGGCGGCGAAGACAATCAAAGGTATTCGACAGTGAGCAAATACACCCCCTACAAAGAACAAGTTCTCGAAGTCTGCCTTACCCTCATGGAGGACGGTTACTTCGGTTCGCGGCATGGCAGCGCAGGCAATGTCTCCGTGCTGGTCGAGGGTGAAGACCTCGCCGTCATCACGCCGTCGGGTATCAATTACAAAAAGCTGACCGTCGAGGACATGTGCGTGGTGAACCTGCAGGGCGGGCGCGTCGAGGGTCCGCATGAGCCCTCTATAGAAGCCCCCATGCACTTGGCGTGCTACCAGAACCGGCCTGACGTGAATGCCGTCATCCACACGCACCAGCCCTACGCCAGCCTCTTCAGCCTCATCAACCACCCCATCCCCGCGCTGTTCGACGAGGTGGCCGTGGCCATCGGCCACACCGTGGACGTGGTGCCCTACGGCCTCAGCGGCAGCGAAGACCTGATGCGCGGCGTGGTGGAAAAGTTGACCAACCGCTGCCACTGCTACATCCTGCAAAACCACGGCGCGCTCAACGTGGGCCCCAATCTGGAGAAGACCCGCCTCTTCGCCGAGCTGCTCGAAAAGACCGCGCAGGTCTACTGGATGGCCCTGAGCACCGGCAAGGAAATAACCACCCTCCCCGAGGGCCTGCCCCTCGGCCTCTTCCAGATAACCACCATGAAGCAGGACATGGAAATCATGCGCAAGGAAGGCCTGAAGGCCACAGCGGGTTGATGTCCACCCCCGTCATCCTTGCCATAGACTTGGGCACCTCCGGGTGCAAGGCCGCGCTGATCACCACGCGCGGCGAAGTGCTGGCGTGGGAATCGGAAGAGGTGAAGACCATCCTCTTTCCCAACGGCGGTGCAGAGCAACGCCCGCAGGATTGGTGGAACGCGCTCCGCAACACAGCCCGCAAGATCATCGCCTCGGGCGTGGTCGAGCCATCGCGCATTGTGGGCGTGTGCTGCAACACCCAGGGCGAAGGCACCGTGCCGGTGGACCGCGACGGCAATGCCCTGCACAACTGCATCCTGTGGATGGACTCGCGCGGGGCGGAGGCGCTGAAGCAGCACGTGCGCGGGCCCATAAGCTTCGAAGGATACCGCATCCCCTGGCTGTATCGCTGGCTGCGCCTCACCGGCGGCGCGCCCTCTATCACCGGCAAAGACCCCGCCGCCCACATGCTCTACTTCCGCGACAAGCATCCCGACATTTACGCGCGTACGCACAAGTTTCTCAACGTGCTCGACTACCTGAACCTGCGCCTCACCGGGCGCAGCGTCGCCACCTTCGACAGCATCGCCACATCATGGGTAACCGACAACCGCAACCCCGACAACATCCGCTATCACCGCGACCTCATCGCGCAGAGCGGCATCGACGCGGACAAGTTCCCCGAGATAGTCCGCTGCACCGACGTGATCGGCGAAGTGCTGCCCGCCGTGGCCGAAGACCTTGGCCTGCCGCGCGGGGTGAAGGTGGTGGCGGGCAGCATCGACAACACCGCCGCCGCCATCGGTTCC
>JBIKMR010000086.1:0-14871 GCA_044359155.1 Candidatus Hydrogenedentales bacterium
ACGGTGAATGAGCAACGTGGCGTCGCCGCCGTCGTCCACGATCATGTTGAGGTTGCCGTCTGGGAAGCAGAGGGCCTGGTAGGTGCACCACCAGTATTCCTCAAGGGTCTCGCCCTTCCATGCAAACACCGGTACGCCCTTGGCGGCGACGGCTGCGGCGGCGTGGTCTTGGGTGCTGTAAATGTTGCAGCTTGCCCAGCGCACGTCTGCGCCCAGATCCACCAGGGTCTCGATGAGCATGGCGGTCTGGATGGTCATGTGGAGCGAGCCCATGATGCGCGCGCCCTTGAGGGGCTTGGAGGCGCCGTAGCGCGTGCGCAGGGACATGAGGCCGGGCATTTCTTTCTCGGCGAGTTCGAGTTCCTTGCGGCCCCAATCGGCGAGGCCCATGTCGGCGACCTTGTAGGGAAGCTCGAGGTCAAACGCGGGAAGTTCCCGCAACGGTGCAACTGCCATTATGAATCTCCTTGTATTTCGGACCCGTAGGTATGAACGCCATGATAGGGCGGAGGTGTTCCCTAGGCACAGGGCGCAATCGTTGACGGCGCACAACGGGGGGTTGAGGGAATGGGGAGGAGACCTGCGGTCCAAAGAGTGGCGCGGTCAGGAGACCACGCCACAACGGGCTTAGGGTTGGTGCTGCGAGGGCTGCATCGCGGTAGCGATGCGCTCCCATGGGGTGGCGCGGTTGGGAGAGCACGCCACAACAACGTAAAGATTACGCGCCGGGGCAGTAGCCGTCTTCGGTTTGGGGGCAGGGGCGGTAGCCGTTGTTGTTATAGAACTGGATGAGGCGGAGTAGCTCGCCCAGGGTGATGGTCCAGTCTTGGGGGTTGTAGTCGGTGTCGTGTGGGATGCAGGTGGTATCCCCCACTCCGGGTGCGAAGTTGTCTTCGGTGGTGTCGTCGCAGTGCAAGGCGGAGGCGTTGTAGAACTGGATGACGCGCAGGGCTTCTTGCAGGTCGATGTGGTGGTCACCGTCTTGGTCGGCGGATTGCAGGATGGGTTCACCTTCACCTTCACCTTCACCTTCACCTTCACCTTCGCCTTCTGCGATGCCTTCGCCGTCTGCCACACCCTCTCCCTCGGCAATACCTTCGCCGTCAGCAATACCTTCGCCGTCAGCCGTGCCCTCTTCAACTCCTTCGACTATACCCTCTGGGCTTCCTTCTCCTTCGATGGTACCCTCGCCTTCGATAGTGCCTTCTACAATCCCTTCGGGATTTCCTTCGGGCGCACCTTCAATGGTTCCTTCGCCTTCGGTTAGTCCTTCGACTGCGCCTTCGAGCAGGCCTTCTCCGATACCTTCGGGTATTCCTTCTTCGCTGCCCTCGATGTCACCTTCAATGAGACCCTCGATCACGCCCTCTCCCCCACCTTCCACTACTCCCTCGATCAGACCTTCGCCTTCTCCTTCGTTGTCGCCTTCTCCTTCGGCGCAGGGGGGGCAGCCGCCACCGTTTGCTACAATGGAGAAGTCCATGGCGGCGGTTACGAAGTCATCGAAATCGGCAGCGTTCGTCACGGCGGCATTATATTCGCCGATGTTGCATACGCCGTCGAAGTCTTGGTCGCCGTATGTGGCGAGCCAGGTATCGTTCGAGGTGTTAAAGCCGGTGAGATCTATCTCGGCAATGCCGGAGTGTGCCTCGAGCAGGGAGACCATGGCGTCGATACAGACCTGCTCGCCTTGGGTGGTTACGCCTGCGAGCATGGCCTCGAAGTCGGTGCGGGAGAGGGAGCCGATGAACTCGTTGTCGCTATAGAGGGACTCGGCGAGGGTGGCCGCCGAGGCTGCGTTGTTCTGGTATACGCCCATGAGGCAGCAACTGTTCGCGCCGCCCGCGTCTGCGAGCACGGCATCGACCAAGCGGGCTTGGGAGCGGTCAATGATTCCGTTGCCGTCGAGGTCAGAGGTGTCGGGGTTGAAGCCTGCGAAACCGAAGGACTGGTATACGTTGGCAAGGGAATCCTCGAAGTTTGTGTTGGCGGGGCCGAGGATGCAATCGAGCAAGCAGGGCTGCGGGCAGGCTTCGCCAGCGCCGAAGGCGGCGGCTGGGGCAAGCAGGAACATCGCCGCCGCGAGGCAGGCGAGCAGCGCATGCCGCACGGCATGTGGTTTGGAATGCATGATGTTTCCCCCGTGCCTTGCCCTTGGCGCATTGTATCCGATAGCGCGGTAGGGGCCAACAGCTAATCTTGTGTGCAGGCGCGCCGATTCAATCGTGCCGTGGGGCTATGCTAAGATCGGCTGATGAACACGCTACTTACCTTGGATGACTTGTACCGCCCGATCGACGCGCCGCTGGATGATGTGCGTGGGATTATGGATGGGCTGTGGGGAGATGCGCTTAGCCTTGTGGGGTTGAGCGCAGGGGCCATGCCGCGCGCGGGAGGCAAGATGTTGCGGCCCGCGCTGTGCCTGATGGCGGCGGGGGCGATTGGCGCGCAGGACCTGCGGCCTTATGCCACGCTGGCGGCGTCGTTCGAGGCGTTGCATGTGGCGAGCCTGGCACATGACGACGTGATCGACCGGGCGCTATTGCGGCGAGGCGCGCCCAGCCTGAGCGGTTTGTGGGACAACCATGCTGCCGTGCTGGGGGGAGATTACTTGGTGGCGCGGGCGGTGGAGATGTTGGCCACGTATGACTGCGCGGTGGTGATTGCGAAGGCGATTCGCAGTGTGCGGCGCATGGCGGAGGGGGAGCTGTTCTTCTTCAACCGGGACAAGGACAGCATCACGCCGGACGATTGCATCATGCTGGCGCAGCAGAAGACAGCCAGCCTGTTTGCCGAGGCGTGCAGCGCGCCGACGTATGTGATTGAACCCGGCCAGCGCGATGCGCTGTATACTTATGGCAACGAACTTGGCATCGCCTTCCAGTTGGTGGACGACGTGCTGGACATTACCCAGCCGACCGCGCAACTGGGCAAGCCTTCGTGCGGCGACGTGGCCGAGGGTAAGAGCACCATCCCGATCATGTACCTGCGCGAGGCGATGGCAGGTGCAGACCGGGAACGGCTGGATGCCTTGACCGGCACCGACCTGACCGAGCCGGACCGGGAGTGGATTGTGGCGCAGGCCCATGCCACAGGCGCCAAGGAGCGTGCGGAGCAACTGACGCTGGACTATGCCACCCGCGCAAAGGCGGCGTTGAGCGGGCTGCCGGGGTCGGCGTATCGGGAGAGCATGGAGGGGGTGGTGGATTTTGTGCTGGTACGTGGGGCTTAGGAAGAACAAGATTAACCACGAAATGCACGAACCACACGAAAAGAAAATTCGTTAGCTCTTTTACCAACCGAACCATTCGAGTATGTTTAGCACCCCATTGATTAGTCCTTCCAGTTCTGGAATGGGTGCGCCCCCAAGCAAGATTACATAGACGAGATATTCGGTAATGAGCAATGCTGTGCAGAGCAGCAGGAAAAGCCAGATGTTGCCGATCTCGCCGCTCGTGTCCCAAATGTCGTCACTGGTTTGGACGGGGTCTCGATTAAACTCCTCGGTAAAGTCGTGCCAGCTTTTCCAGAACAGCCGCGCAATGAGATAGAAGACCGGTACGTTGACTACCACAATCAGGGCGGCTGCGGCGTAAGGGTTCATCTTGGCCTCCTCCACTACGGCTTATACCACCGAGTAGGGGAAGTTATTCAAAAGAAAAAGGACGTATCGGTCGGATTGGACCGATACGTCCTATGTTTTCTTTTAAGAGAATTTTTACTGGCCGTTGGCGATAAAGTTCTGGAAGCGCTGGTTGATGACTTCTGAAGTCTTGTCGATGTTGGTGGAAACATCGCCGCTGAGGGCGTTGAGGGCACCGAGGATGCCGCGTGCTTCGTCGATGCCTTGGGCCACGGCCTTGCCGATGAAGTCCACATATTGCTTGCGGCCTGCTTCGTCGTTGGCGAGGCCGTTGTTCTCGGCGTACTTGCTGAAGAAGCCGAGGGCGAAGTCGGCTATGCGGTTGGCTGTGGCGTCGGGGGAGGTGTCGATTTCCGCGCCTTCGGCGATGCCGAGATCGGTGCGGGCTTCGCCGACTACCTGGCGCAGGCGTTCGTAAGCGCGTTCGAGTACGATGCCCTGAGCCTTTTGGGCGTTGGGCTTTTCCCCGCTACCCAGTTGCAGGATGTCCCCGGTGCGCTTTTCGGTGCGCAGGTCGCGCGGAAGCAGCCGCTGAGAATCGTCGTTCTTTGTAGGCTGGGCAATCGAGGATGCGCCCAGGGCATTGATACCGTCCACCATCGCTATGTCCCTCCGTTTTGGCACGCGTCCTTGCGCACCATGAGTCCGTCGCATTCGGTATATCGGCAACGGGGCTGGGTAACTTTAGCGTATTTTGCTTAATTGTATCGCGGGGGCTGGGGTCGCGGGGGCGGAACCACGCGAGGCGCGTGGCCTCGAAGACTCGGGGGGGGGCGGGAGGGTTGCGTGGGTGTAGTCGGGAGCCGGGTCAACATCCCCCGGATGTTGCACTGACGTGCAACATCGTCCCCCTTCGAAGGGGGACCTAAGAGGATACCCCGCCATAACTTGGAATATAGGGATATTCACGAAACTGTCAGGGGGGCGCTTCGGTCGAATTGGGGAGAGGGAGGAACTGCCATGTCCACCATTATGGAACCATTGCCCGTAGTTGCAAGCTCGAAACCCCTGCGGCGTTATCCTGCGTGGTGGTTTGTGGGACCGTTGCTGAAGGCGCGGAATGGGGACTTTGCTGCGCTGCGCACCTTGCTGGAAGAAGCGCCGGACGCGTTCTATGTGCGCACGCCTATTGGGCGGATTGTGTACCTCAATTCACCGGAACTGGTGGAGAGCCTACTGGTTTCCAACCACAAGCATTACCACAAAGACACCGGGTATGCCGCCTTGCGCAAGGCGATGGGCAATGGTCTGGTGACGAGCGAGGGAGAGTTTCATCTACGGCAGCGCCGTATGATTCAGCCCGCGTTCCACAAGAAGCGCATCGACGAATACGGCGAGCACATGGTCCACTATGCCCGCGAGCGCGGGGAGGGTTGGACCGACGGCGCGACGATGGACGTGAACGCGGAGATGATGGCGGTGACATTGAAGGTGATCGCCAAGACCATGTTCGACGCGGACGTGGCGGACGAGATTGAGAAGGTGTATGAGGCGGTGAACGTGATGCTGAAGTATTTCGAGCGCTACGTGAACCCGACGATTGGGAAGATGTTCGATTCGCTACCGCTGGAAAGCACGCGCCGACTGCGGGAATCGGAGAAGAACCTGGACGAGATCATCTACCGGTTCATCCGCGAGCGGCGCGAGAACCCGGAAGACAAGGGCGATTTGTTGTCCATGCTGTTGATGGCGCAGGGCGACGATGGCAGCGGCATGACGGACGCGCATGTGCGCGACGAGTGCATAACGCTGTTCCTCGCAGGGCACGAGACGACGGCGGTGGGGTTGAGCTGGACGTGGTACCTGTTGAGCCAGCACCCCGAGATTGAGGCGCGGCTGCATGAGGAACTGGACCGTGTACTGGAGGGGGGACGCGCGGCTACGGCGGCGGATGTTCCCCAGCTGGACTACACGCGGCGGGTGTTGGCGGAAAGCATGAGGGTGCGCCCGCCGGTGCCGGGCTTCGGGCGGCAGGCGATACGTGACAACATGCTGGGGGCGTACCAGATATTCGAGGGCGACAACATCGTGGTTTCGCCCTACGCCTTGCAAATGCGCAAGGAGTGGTTCCCCGAGCCGGACAGCTTCGACCCGGATCGCTGGCTGCCGGAGCGGTCCGCAGGGATTCCCAAGTTCGCGTACTTCCCTTTTGGGGGGGGCGTGCGCAAGTGCATCGGCGAGCCGTTTGCGTGGATGGAAGGCATCTTGCTGCTGGCGACGTTTGCACAGCAGTGGAAGTTTCGGTTGGCCCCGGACGCCAAGATTGGCATGGACGTGAAGGTGACGCTGCGCCCGAAGTATGGGATGAAGATGAGCCTGCACCGCCGGTAGGTGTGTGGCGAGTGTTGGGGGCGATGCTGCGTGCTCAAGCAGCGCAGTAGCCCTCCTGAGGCGGACAAGCGCTGCGCTCCCAGCCGCCCTTCAGAATTGCAGTGATTATTTGTTTGGTTTTGCCCAGGCGCGGGAGCGGGGCTCGATGCGGAAGCGTAGGGATTTTCCGCTGAGTTGCTGGTTGGATACGCCGCCTTCGGAATCGGGGACGCCTGCGGTGAGGGTGTGCGGGGTGGCAGTGAAGGTGAGGGCGACGTCTGCGGGGGTGTCGTTGTGGTTCTGCACCACGCAGCCTTCGTCTCGCAAGAGGAAGAGGGTGACCCCGACGGGGGCGCTGAGTTTGGTGGAGAGGTTGTTGCAGAAGGCGAAACGAACTACGTCTGCCGCCTGGCGGGGCAGCTCCATCAAACCAAGCGGGCGCGGGGCGAGGAAGACTTCGCCGACCGCGTCGAAGTCCGCCTGTGAAAAGGTGTGGACGTTGAGCACGAAGATTTTGGAATCGCCGGTTTCGTGCATGGTGAGGAAGGGCACCTCTCCCCCATCAGTCTTTGCGACAAGCAGGGGCTTCGCATCGACCAAGCCTAGCGTACCTTCGAGGTCGAGCGGGCGGGAAAGGGCTGCGTCTGCGCCGCCGGTGATGGTGAGGGTGCTGGCTTGCATGGGTTCGCGCTTGATGGTTGCGACGCCTGCCGCGTTGGCGAGGCGGTCGCCGTCGATTGCGTCTGCCAGCAGGCCAAGGGTGACCACCACATTTGCGCCGCGCTCGATCTGGCGCAGGGTCTTCTCTACCACGTCCGCATCAGCGGCGGCCTGCGTGGGCAGGAAGATGTTGCGGTGTTCCTCGGGGAAGCGGGCCATGGGGACGAGCGGCACGCCGAACATGCCGACGAAGTCCATCACGTAGAGATCGCCACCGGCCTCGCTATGGGGCGGCTTGTATGCGGCGACGCCGTCGAGTTGGGTGGAGGCCACGACCTTGGCGAGATCGGCCAGGTCGGAGAAATCTTTGCGGAGAAAATCATGCCCGCCGTGACCGGTGCGCAGGTCGCCGTATTGGAAGAGGACAACGTCCTTCGCGCCCGCAAGGACAGTGGTCCATGCCTGCTCGATGAAGTCGTACTCGTCGCAGTCGCCGTGGTCGAACCATGCCCCGGCGATCTTGTCACCCGAAAGGCTGGCGAGCCAGCGGTAGTTCACGTAGCCCTCGTAGGTTTGGGTGAAGCCAAAGCGCTGGGTGTCGCGCCCGCGTGTTTCTGTGCCCACCCACACGCCATCGAAGAGCGCGGGGAATTGCTCGACCTCGTAGCCGAACTGGTGGAAACGGTCGTACCACTGGGGAAACTTTACGACGACGCGGACCTTGGGGTTCTCGGCGCGCATGGGATCGATGATGACGTTCTTGGCGATGTCTGTCATCAGCGCGCGACGGTATTCGCTCCAGGAGCGGTCTCCCTTTGCGGCAATGGACATGTCACTGTCGTCGCCGGTGCAGAGGAAGTCGTCCACGATGAACTCGTCGAAGACGCGGGCAGCGCGACGGCAGACGCGTTCGAGATCGGTGCGGGTCTTCTCGGCCTGGTAGTTGAACCAATAGTTACCGCGATTGGACTCGACCCCGAAGCCGCCACCCGCGACGGTGGCGATGCCGCCCATGACGTTGTAGCCTGCGCTCTGATAGTAGTCGCGCACGGAGACGAGATCGGCTTCCTCGATTTCCACGCCGCCGCGATAGACTTCGAGCATGAGCTTGGTGGCGCCGACGGCGTTCAAGGTGGCGATGGAGGCCTCGCGCTCGGCGGGGTCGGTGGCGATTTGCTTCACGTGGTCTGCAGTGAGGTAGGCGATGAAGCGCAGATCGTCTTTGCGGGATTGGGCCAAGCCGCTGATGTCGGCGGCGTGGGCGGTGGCGGTGAGCGCGAGGAGCAGGAGAAGCAGGTAGCGGCGCATGGGAGTTTCCTGTTGCGTCTTGGCTGGGGTCGATTGAGAAATCTTCGCTTTGAAAAACTGCGCGTCTATTGGTGCTGGGTTCACCCCCTCACCCTAACCCTCTCCCCCGAAATCTCAGCCTTCGTCAAGTTTCCCAGGCAGGGCCAGCGGTGGAGAGGGGACCAGAGGAGCAGACTTTCCGTGTCACATGAATTGTCTTGGAGCAATTACCCTTGATGGTATCTCTAAAAATTCAAGGTGCCTTAGAGGCGGGTGCGGCCTTCGATGGCGTGGGCGAGGGTGGCCTCGTCGGCGTATTCTACGCCGCCGCCCATGGGCACGCCGTGGGCGATTCGGGTGACGTTTACGCCGAGGTCGCCCAGTTGGCGGGCGAGGTAGAGCGCGGTGGCTTCTCCCTCGGCGGTGGTGTTGGTGGCGAGGATAACCTCGGACACGCCGCCTTCGCGGACTCGGTTGAAGAGGCGGTCGAGGCGCAGCTCGGAAGGGCCAACGCCCTCGAGGGGATTGAGCACTCCGTGGAGGACGTGGTACCTGCCGCGATAGGAACCGCCGCGCTCGATGGCCAGGGCGGCAAGGGGTTGCTCGACCACGCAGACGATGCGGGTGTCGCGGCGGTCGTCGGAGCAGACGGAGCAGGGGTCCGTATCGGTGAGCAGGTTACAGGTGGAGCAGAGGCCGATGCGGGCCTTGGCCTCGCGCAGGGCTTCGCTGAGTTCGAGCGCGTCGTTGCCGGGGGTGCTGAGGAGGTGGATGGCCATGCGTTCGGCGGAGCGCTTGCCTACGCCAGGAAGGCGGCGGAAGGCATCCACGAGGCGCTCGACTACGGGGGATTGGAGAAACACGGGGGCCGCCTAGGCCTGTTGTTTCGCGGGCTGCAACAACTCGGCGCGCACCTGTTCCCATTCGCGGAGCTTGTCTTCGCGCGAGAGGATGTCGAGGCGCTCGGGAAAGAGGATGCCCTCGAGGTGGTCGTATTCGTGCTGGATGATGCGGGCGGCGAAGTCGGTGGCTTCAAACTCGACGGTCTCGCCGTGCTCGTCCATGGCGCGCACCTTCAGCCACGTGGCACGGGGCACCTGGGCGTAGACCTTGGGCATACTCAGGCAGCCTTCCTCGCCGAAGGCCATGCCGGATTGATCCAGTATCTCGGGGTTAACGAGGCAGCGCGGTTCACCATCGGGTTCGCACATGACGAAGATTCGCTTGGCGATGCCAATCTGGGGACCGGCGAGGCCGACGCCGTCGTTGGCGTCCATGGTCTCGATCATGTCGGCGGCCAGCTTGGCCACTTCGGGGCCCACGGTGTGAAAAGGCTCCGCCTTTTGCAGGAGCGGGGCGTCTGGGAAATATACGATACGGCGCACGGGCATGGGTCAATTCACCTCTGGGTGGATCATAGCACGCCGCTTGCAGGCGGCTCTAGGAACGAACCGCCTTGACCAAGTTGTCCATCAACTGGCGCAGGGCGAGATCGGCCTTGGCCTTTTCGGTGACGCTGTTGCAGGCGTAGATCACTGTGGTGTGGTCTTTACCGCCAAACGCCGCGCCGATGTCGCTGAGGGACATGCTGGTAATAAGCTGTTTGCAAAGGTACATAGCCATTTGTCGCGGTTGAACAAATTGCCGCTGCTTGCTTCTGCCGCACAGGTCGGAGATGCGAACGTCGTAGTGTTCGGCCACGGCGCGCTGCACCTGCTCGACGGAGACGGGCTTAATCTTTTCGCTGCCGATAAGATCGCGGAGGACATCCTCGACCATTTCGAGGTTGACCTTCTGCTCAGTGAGTCGGCTATACGCGAGCACGGTGATGAGCGCGCCCTCGAGTTCGCGGATGTTGCTGGTGACGTAGGTGGCGATGAAGCGCAGGACCTCGGACGGGATGACGAGGTTCTCGCGCTGGGCCTTGTTCTGGAGGATGGCGATGCGGGTTTCGAGATCGGGCGGCTGAATGTCGGTGACGAGACCCCACTCAAAGCGGGACACGAGGCGTTCCTCGATGCGCTTGATCTCTTTCGGCGGGCGGTCGCTGGCGATGACGATCTGCTTGTGGTGATCGAAGAGCTCGTTGAAGGTGTGGAAGAATTCTTCCTGCGTGGCTTCCTTGCCCGCGATGAACTGGATGTCGTCGATAAGGAGCACATCCACTTTGCGGTACTTGGCGCGGAAGCGCTGGGTGCTTTTCTCGGCAATGCTCTGGATGAGCTGGTTCGTAAAATGCTCGGAGGAAATGAAGACGCAGTTCATGTCAGGGCGGCGACGCATCAGTTCATTGCCGATGGCCTGCATCAGGTGGGTCTTGCCCAGCCCGGTATCGCCATAAAGGAAGAGCGGGTTGTAGCTGCGGCCCGGGGATTCGGCCACGGCGCGCGCGGCGGCATGGGCGAAGCGGTTGCCGGAACCGATGACGAAGCTGTCGAAGGTGTAGCGCTGGTTGAAGCCTGCGGAGCTGCGGGGCGCACGGCGGCGGCTGGCGTCATCTGCCACGGGGGCGTCGCTAATTTGCTCGGTGTGCATGGCGCTGGCTTCAGACGTGGGTATGAAGGCCACACTGCTGAAGTTGGGCGAGATGCGGCGGAGCGTGTCGCAGACGGTGTCCATATAGTGGTCGCGCAACCAGTCCGCAAAGAACTGGCTCGGCACGCCGATGGTCAGTCGGCCATTCTCGAAAGACTGGAACCGCGTGGGGCGAAGCCAGTTCTTGTAACTGTAATCGTCGAGCTGCTGTTTGAGTTCATGCTGCGCTTGGTCCCAGACGTTGGTCTCATCGCGTGGCGGCATTATGAATCCTTTTCTTCGATATATAGCACAACTTACATTTTATCTGTACGAACGCGATGATCCCGGCACAGCATGGATCGGTCTCAACTCGCGTTGGCGTCCCTCCGCATGACGCCTTCCTCGCGCACCATCCGCTTGACGCGGAACTTCCTTCCCCCGGTCCACCGGCCAAGTAGATTGCAGCCCTTGGCGGCGACGCGATTTCCCCAGAAATTCCACAGGGTGTGAAGACCCTTTAACAGGTTATCCACAACCCCTACACAGTCTCATTTTAGCCTGTAAAATCAAGCGTTTTGGCGTACGCAGAAACGTGAGTGTGCATCAATAATCGCGCGCTTGTCAAGGGGTTCTTCAACTGCACGCACCGCAAGGACTTTCATCGTTCGCGCGGGGCACTTGCGAGGAGAAGTATCGCACGCGCGGTGGGTGAATTGGGTAGCTGCGAGCAAAAAAGTTGGGCGACGCGCACCAGCTCAAGTATGATCCGAGGGTAAACAGGGCCTGTTGATCGGTTCCTGTGCAAGAAGGAAATCCCCCGTGCCCTCCCCCACTCCCGCCAATCGCCCGCGCATCGCCATTACCATGGGCGATGTGAACGGCGTGGGGCCGGAGATATTGGCTAAGGCGCTGGCGCGCGAGGACATGCAGGCGTGTGCGGATTACCTTGTGTTTGGAGAGCGCGCGGTGTTGGTGCAGGCGGCGGCGGTGTTGGGGGTTGCGCTTCCAGCGTTGGATGATTTCGCATTTGGCTCGACGCTGCGGGCGGGGGTGGTGGGGATAAGCAACGCGGGCAAGGCGGCGGCGGCGGTGCAGGCGGGGGTTTTGTCTGCGGATGCGGGCGCTTGCGCACACCATTGGATTGGCGCAGCGACGGCGGCGGTGGCGCTGGGCGATGCAGATGCGCTGGTCACTTGTCCGGTCAACAAGGAAGCCATGCTGCTGGCAGGGCATGGCGACCTGGGGCACACGGAATTGTTGAGTCGTTTGCTGAACGCGCCGGATTGGCGGATGTGCCTGTACACCGAGGGGCGGCTGGTGGTTCACCTGAGCGGGCACCTTTCGCTGATGAATGCGCTGCGTGGAATCACGACAGAGTCTGTGTGTGCCAGCGTGCGCGTGGCGCATGAGGCGTTGTTGCGCATGGGCATTGCCGCGCCACGCATTGCGGTGGCAGGCATCAACCCCCACGCGGGCGAGCATGGCGTGATTGGGCACGAAGACGAAGCCTTGCTGGTACCGGCGGTAGCGGCGTGCGTGGGCGAAGGGATTGCCTGCACGGGGCCGCATTCGCCGGACGCGGTGTTTCGCCAACTGTGGCAAGGGCAACACGACGCGGTGATCGCCATGTACCATGACCAGGGACACATCGCCATGAAGATGGTGGCGATGGACGAGACCGCGAGCCTCACGCTGGGGCTGCCGATAGTGCGGACGTCTCCGGACCACGGCACGGCATTCGACATTGCATGGACTGGGCAGGCGGACGAGCGAAGCCTATGTGCGGCAATAAAGCTGGCGGCGCGCCTTGCTCGCCCACGGCAAAAGGAATCTGCATGAGGCGGACTATGCGATATGGCGTGGTGCTTGCGGCATTGGCCCTTACTTCACACGCCCACGGTGCGGCGCTGGTGGAGCACCCGGTGCTGTTGCGCGTGGGGCCGCAGCCCTGCGCGATTGCGGCCACCGACCTGAACGGCGACGACATACCCGAGATCGTGACGGCGGACCGGGGCTCGCTGGTGGAAGCGCGCGAAGAGCGCCCGGCGAATGACGAATTGTCGGTGCTGCTGTCGGAGGGGCCGTTGCGCTACGTGCGCAGGCATCCCTCGCTGAAGACGGGCTTCGGCCCGTATGCCCTGGGGTTGGCGAACATCGACGCGCTGAAGTGGCCGGACATTGTGGTGGCGTGTTTTCATGACGCGCGCAACCGCGACCTTTCCCTGTTCCTGAACCTGAAGCACGAGAATCTTTTCGAGCCCTACTACTTTGAAGCACCCGACGCGACGTTATCGTATTACCGGCAACTGGACGGCGACGACGCGGCGATGTATACCACTCCGGGGATGACGTCGCTGGCGGTGCATGACTTCAACAACGACCGCTTCCGCGACGTGATCGCAGCGGGCTGGTCGAGCGATGTGCTGATCTACTTTCCGGGAGACGGCGAGAAATACTTTGGCGCACCGCGATACATCGAGGCGCCGGGCGCGCCGCGTGCCATTGCGCTGGGCAACTTTGACAATGACGAGCACATGGACTTTGCCGTGAGCATGTATGCGGAGTCGGAGATTGCGCTCTGGCGCGGCGACGGCGCGGGCAACTTTGCCAACATGGGGCGCTTTCCCTCGCGCGGACGGCTGCCCAGTTGCCTGCTGGCAGACGACATGAACGGCGACGGCAAGACCGACCTGATCGTGTCGCATTCGTTTACGGACGACTCCGTGGTCATCTTTTTCGGCGACGGGCAATGGGGCTTTGGCCTGTCGCAAGAGGTGTTGCTAGGCCCGGACCGCGAGGTGCTGGAGCAGGAGATTCGAGGAATCACCACGGGAGACTTTGACGGCAACGGCAAGCGCGATATCGCCGCCGCATGTAAGGCCGCGCAGGAAGTGCGCGTGCTGCTGAACATGGGCCCCGGCGAGACCAGCAAGGTGGCACTGGCGGACGAGCGCTACAAGTTTGAAACAGGCGCGCCGTATGCACTGTGTACGGCAGACTTCAACCAGGACACCCGCGACGACCTGGCAGTAACGCTGTGGCGGGAGAATGCGGTGGCGTTGTTGTTGAGCAAGTAGGCGGGGCAGCAGCCCGCGCCGATGGGTCCCAATCCCCCTCTCCTCTCGTTCCTCTCGTTCCCAAGTTACACTTGGGAACGCACTTGCCCGCGAAGTTGCACTTCGCGCTTTCGCAGCACCGACCCTGCCCTATCGCCGTATAAACAAGAATAGACGAAGCACCTACAATCAGGGCCGGGGGAGGGCAGTGCAACTGCCAATGCAATTGCGTTCCCAAGTGCAACTTGGGAACGAGCAGAAAGCCTCGCTCGACTCGAAGAGAACGCTGAGGACATCGCCCCTACCTAAGGCCCGCGTACCTGCTATTCCCCATTGACTTCAACACCCCATCCGCCCTAGTGTTCTGTCATGAGTCAATTGGCGCACACCGTGGTTCCGGGAGAACCCCACCACCATCGTTGTGGCATGGTTTCCGACCATGCCACTCTCCCCGACCATCAGGTCTCCGCCTCTTCCTGCTTCCAAAACGAAAGAGGAGACCTTGCGGTCGAAAGAGTGGCGGGGTCAGAAACCCCGCCACAACAAGAATACTATAATAATAAACATAAAATATGAGTACTAGCTATATCGCCTATACGAAATTTTTCTGTCTCCCTTTGCTTTTTCTGTCTTTAATAGGTTGTGAGAATACAAGCTCTGGCATTATTGGCTCAAATGTTGTAATACAAGTACATAATTCTAATGGTATTCCGATAGATAAATGCTTGGTGGATTTGCAACCGGGTGAAGGAGTCATAGGTTCAGAGAATGTCACCAAGATAAAAACAAGCAACGGCGAGCGGATAATTACAAGACTTGCTAACGCGCATCAAGTAACTGATGCTGAGGGAAAAATTGCATTTGAAAGCGAAGAATCCTGCGATATGTATACCATCTGGATTCGCATTGAAGACAAGCCCACTGTGCGATTTTCGAGGAAAGTAAATTTTCTCTCAGGAAAATCGTACTTTATTAACATTGTTATAGCAGATAATAATGAAGTATCTGAATTTTCGTGTGTCGAATCTAAGTGGGATTGAAAGAGTGCAGTATCTATTGTTTGACTAGCACGGAGCCAGTGGTGTGCCACAACACAGGAGCACTTCGTGTACGAAGCGGGCGACAACATGCTGACGAAGCGGCTTGGGAAATAGAAGGGACGGCCCCAAATTGATTCCGCAAATTGCAGCGCTATGCGCGGACTTGGCGGCGGTGGCGGCGGATGATGTTGAGGGCGGCCTCGATGATTCTTAGGAGGCGCTGTTCGGCAGGGGTGGCGTTGGCGTTTGCGGCGATGCGTTGCTGACACCAGATTACTGCGCGGATTTCTTCGTCGCTCATTTCCTGGGCGCGTCCGCGCTGAATCTTTTCAATGGCTGCGCGCAAGACAATCTGCCT
>JBIKMR010000329.1:0-4280 GCA_044359155.1 Candidatus Hydrogenedentales bacterium
TCTGCGAAAGATCTGCCAGCGAATCGCCGCTTTCCGATGTATTACCTGTCGAGGATGTGGTCGTTTCAATCTTGTTCACGTTGCGCCCGGTGCGCAACGACCCCGCCACGGCGGGGTCCCACGCGGCGCGCGCCTCGTCGATCGCTGTCGCGGCAATCTCGGGGTCCAGCTCCGCCACGTCTATCGAGCGGTTGTTTCCAAAGGCCAGCAGCACCGCTTCCTGAATGGCCAGCGGCACGGCGGGCAGCTCCGGCTCGAGGGTCGGGGCAGGCGTGGCTTCGGCAGGCGCGGCCTCGACTGGGGCGGGGGCTTCCGCCACCCAAGCAGGCGGGGCCACGGTTTCCGGGGTCCATCGGGGCTCCCCCGTGGCACAGGCGGTGCCCAGCGCGGCGGCAAGCAAAAGCAATATTCTGAAAATCTTGGGCATGGGAAGGAATTTCCGTGGGCGATTCGTTGATCAGGTAGTGGCCACGATACACTGGAAACGTTACAGTGGATTGGCGCGCCGCGAATACTAACCGATCTGGTGTAACGTTCCATGAATTGCAGCGCACAATGAGGGTGAAGCCGGAAGCGGCGGCGTGTGCCGCCAATCAGGAGGCGATGCCCGGTGCGGTTGGAGTTATCCTATGGCGCAGTGTTGTGGAGCCAGCGGTGGAGTCACCTGTTTCTGAAACCGACCGGGCCGACATTGCCGCCGCGCTCGATGGCGACGAGCGCGCCTACGCGTGCCTTATCGCCCGGCATCAGCCGCTGGTCTACCGACACATGGGGCGCTTCACCCGCGACCCCGCGCAACTGGATGAATTGGTGCAGGATGTTTTTGTTCAGGTTTATTACAGTCTCTCGCGTTTCCGCGGCGAAGCGCCCTTCGAGCATTGGCTGCGCAAACTGGCCACGCGCGCGGGCTATCGCCATTGGCAACGCAAGGCCAGCGAGCGCCAGCGCTGCGAGCAGCTGGACGGCTGGGTGCGCTCCCTTCCTCCGCCTGAGCGCCAAACGCCCACCGAGGCGGCAGACACCCTCTATGAATTGCTGGCGCTCTTGCCGCCCAAGGACCGTCTCGTGTTAACCCTGTACTACATGGAAGAATGCTCTGCCAACGAAGTGGCCGAACGCATGGGGTGGAACGCCACCCTAGTGCGCGTGCGCGCGCATCGCGCCTTGGCCGCGTTGCGCAAACGCCTTGCAGAGCGATACCCCGGGGGGATGGACCATGCCTGACCCGCTCGACTATATGGACGCCCTGGCCCGACGCGCCCGAATGGAAGCAGACCCCCAGGGCGACGCCGCACCCGGCGTGCTACGCAAGCTACGCGTGGAGACCGCGCCCATTCGCGTGCGGCCCGTGCTCGCGTTTGCCTGCGCCACGCTGCTGCTCTCGGCGGTATTGCTGGGCAGCATCGCCTTTGCGCAATCCGGCGGAGATCCGCTGGTGGCCTATTTCGAGACGCAGTTGCATGTCAGCCCGTGGGGCTGGTCGTAACATGGCGCACGAACTCCACGACGCGCTGCCCCGCCCACGACCCCTGTGGTCCGCCCTGTTATTGCCGGTCTTGTTCCTGACCTGCGGCGCGGTGATTGGCAGCACGCTCACCTATTGGGCCATGCAGGAGCCAGACCGCTTCGGGCCGCCTGCGCCCGGGGAGATGCCTGCAAAGATTACCCTCAAACTGAGCGACGATTTGAACCTCGACGACGACCAAGCCAAGCGGGTCGAGGGGGTTTTCCTCCGCAGTGAAGAAGAAATGGATCGCATCCGGCTGAAGACTGCGCCCGAAATGGACGCCCAGTTTTCGCGGGTCGAGGCTGAAATTGCGGCTCTGCTTCGGCCCGAACAGTTGGAACCGTGGCATTTGAAGTGTGAAGAAATGCGGCAGCGGCTCCAGTCGCGTCGCCCCCCTAACGCCCCCTGATGGGGTGGCATCGAGTGAGTATCTGCATGAACCGAATTCTATCTGGCGTTGTCCTTGTCGGAATGTCCCTATTCATGGGCGCTTGCAGCGCCCCGGGCGGAGGTGCGCCGGGCCAGTCAACGGAACCCGCCACACCGGAATACGACGAGATTGTGCGCGGCACCATTGTGCAGGACGTGGAATGCACGGGCCGCGTGGTGTCAAACCTCGATGTCGAGATCAAGTGCAAGGCCAGTGGGGAAGTCATCCAATTGCCCTACGACCTGAGCGACGTGGTGAAGAAGGGAGACCTGCTGCTCGAGCTGGACCCCGTGGACCAGGCCCGCGCCTTGCAGCAGTCTGAAGCTTCGCGGGCAGCGTCCGAGGCACGCCTGGCGCAGGCCCGCTCGCAACTTGCCGCCGCAGAGAAGAACCTCGAAGCCGAGCGCCAGCGCGCCCAGGCTTCCGTGGCCTCCGCACTGGCACGCGCGGCAGACGCCGAAGCCAAGGCCAACCGGGATCAGGGGCTGCTTGAGAAAAAGCACGTGAGCATTGAGGAAGCGGAGTCATCGCGCACCACGGCAGTCGAGGCGCGCGCCAATGTACGCACCGCCGAGGCGCAGCTGGGCGCGGTTGCCGCACAGCAGGACCAGATCGAGTCCAGCCGCCAGGACATCCGCCTTGCCGAAGTACAAATTCAATCCGATGACGCCTCCCTTGCCCTGGCCCGGCAACGCCTTGCCGACACCAAGGTGGTCTCCCCCATTGACGGTGTCGTCTCTGCGCGGCTGGTGCAGATTGGACAGATCGTTTCTTCCGGCATCAGCAACGTGGGCGGCGGCACCTCGGTGATGACCGTGTCCGACCTGTCGCGCATGTTCGTGCTGGCCGCCGTGGACGAGAGCGACGTGGGTAGCGTGCTTACCGGGCAGGAAGCCTTCATCACGGCGGACGCCTTCCCCGGTGTGGAGTTCAAGGGCAAGGTGGTTCGCATCGCCAGCAAGGGGACCAACGTGACCAACGTGGTCACCTTCGAGGTGAAGATAGAAATCGAAAGCGAGAACAAGGGCCTGCTAAAGCCCGAGATGACAACCAACATTGGTATACGCGTTGCGTCGAGTGAGAACGCCTTGCTTGCGCCTATACGCGCCATAAGCCGTAAGGGTGCAGACACATTCGTCACGCGTGTGACGGGCGAAGACAAGCAGGAAGAGGTATCCGTAAAGACGGGCATCAACGACGGCAACCAGATTGAAGTGACCGAGGGCGCTGCTGAGGGCGACAAGGTCTTGCTGGTGCGCAGCGACGACGAGTCGCGCTGGCGCAACCAGGAGCCCTCGCGTCGTCCTTCGCTCTTCGGCGGCAGCCGCCGATGATTATCGAGGCCATCGGGTTAAAAAAGTCCTACGAGCTCGGCGGGCAGATTGTTCGCGCCCTCGACGATGTCAGCGTGGGCATCGAGGAAGGTGAGATGGTCGCCATCATGGGGCCATCGGGCAGCGGTAAGTCCACGCTCATGCATATCCTCGGCTGCCTGGACCAGGCCGACGAGGGCACCTATCACCTGCGCGGCAAGAACGTGGCCGGACTGTCGCGCGACGAGCTGGCAGAGACGCGCAACAAGCACATCAGCTTTGTGTTCCAGACCTTCAACCTGTTGCCGCGCATGTCGGCCATAGAGAATGTCGAGCTGCCCCTGCTCTACGGCGCGCAGAAGAATTCCCGCGCCCGCGCCATGGAGGCGCTGCGCATCGTGGGGTTGGACAAGCGCACCCACCACGAGCCCAACCAGCTCTCCGGCGGGCAGCGGCAGCGCGTGGCCATTGCCCGCGCCATCGTCACCAACCCCACCCTCATGCTGGCCGACGAGCCCACCGGCAATCTGGACAGCAAGACCGGCGAGGAGATCATGGCGCTGTTTCACGACCTGAACCGGCAGGGCAGGACCATTGTGGTGGTCACCCACGAGCCAGACATTGCACGGCGCTGCCAGCGCTGCATCCGCATACACGACGGCAAGGTCAGCGCGAACGGCCCGGCGGCGGAAGTAGCCGCCGCCTACGCCCAGGCCCAGGCATAGGAGCGCCCAATGTACCTGGCCATTCTCATCAAGGTATCCCTCCGCAGCCTGCTTGCCAACAAGCTGCGTTCCTTCCTCGCCGTGCTGGGCATCATCATTGGCGTGGGCGCGGTTATCGCCATGCTGGCCATTGGCGCAGGCGCGCGTGAATCCGTGGTGGGGCGCATCCAGGCCATGGGTGCCGACCTGCTGATGGTGCGCCCCGGCCAGCGCGGCAGCGGCGGCGTGCGCTCTGCCACTTCCCAAACGCTCACCGTGGCAGACGCCGAGGCCATTCTCGCCGAGGTGCCCGAGGTGCAGGCCGT
>JBIKMR010000087.1:0-14816 GCA_044359155.1 Candidatus Hydrogenedentales bacterium
GGACGACCCGGAGATTCGCACGTATAGCCAGGGCGAGGCGCTCTACCGCAGCGTGGTAATCAGCCCGCGCGAGGGTGCCGTAGCAATCAAGTCAGCTCCTTCCGAAAACCGCGAGGGCGGTCGCCCGTCGGGCGGCGGCAACCGGGGTTTGCGGGGCGGGGCTCGCCGTATTCGCCCGCGCCCTGCAGGCGGCCCACGCGGCGGCGATATCGATGCCGGCGCCTTTGGCGACTGATTACACGCAGCACACCATTGCTGCCCTTGCCACGCCGCCGGGAGAAGGCGGCGTGGGGATTGTGCGGCTCAGCGGCCCCAACGCCGTAGAGATTGCAGCCCGCTTGTTTCGCTCGTCTCGCGGGCGAGACATCAGCACCGCCACCGGGTGGCACTCGTTTCATGGCCATGTGCTTGATGGCGAGGTCCGCTTGGACGAGGTGCTTCTCCACGTGATGCGCGCCCCCCACTCCTACACGCGCGAAGACGTGGTGGAGATTTGCGGGCATGGCGGCATTGGGCCCATGAACGAGATTCTGGAACTCTGCCTTGCACAGGGTGCGACCTTAGCGCAGCCGGGAGAATTCACGCTGCGCGCCTTCCTGAATGGCCGCATTGATCTCGTGCAGGCCGAGGCCGTGATAGACCAGATTCAGGCGCGCACCCGCGCGGGGATGCAGGCCGCCATGGCCGCATCGAGCGGGGTGCTGTCACGCAGCCTGTATTCCCTTAAAGAACGGTTGGCCCATGCACTGGCGCAGATCGAGGCGGCGGTAGATTTTCCCGAGGACGACCTGCCCGCCCTGATTACGCCCGCCTTGCTGGACAGCCTGCACGAGACCCACCGCGACATGCTGGCCCTGCTGGACACTGCGACAGCGGGCAGGCTCTACCGCGAAGGCGTGGCGATAGCCATCGCCGGGCGACCCAACGTGGGTAAATCGAGCCTGTTCAACGCGCTGCTGAGGGACACGCGTGCAATTGTTTCCAAACACGCAGGCACCACGCGCGACCGCATCGAGGAACACTTCACTCTGCGCGGCGTGCCGGTGCGGCTGATAGACACCGCAGGACTGCGGGACACGGCAGACGAGGTCGAGCAGGCAGGCGTGGCGCTGGCGCGCGCGGCCATGCAACAGGCACAAGCGGTGCTCTTCGTGGCGGACCAATCCGTGGGCTTTACTGTGGAGGACGCCGCGCTTGCCGAGGAAGCGCTGGCGCTGGGCACGCCGACGTTGCTGGTGTGGAACAAGTGCGACCTGCCCATTGCCGGACAAGTGGCACAGGATGAACGCTTCACCCAGACTTGCCATGTATCTGCGCTGACCGGCGAAGGCATTGCCGCACTGGAAGAAGCGCTAGCGGCGCTGCTGCTCGGCGGGCTGCACCAGGACGCCAGCCAGCCCATGCTCACGCGCCTGCACCAGAAGGACAGCCTGCGCCGCGCGGCGGACTGCATCGCCCGCCTGCTCGAAGATCCCGCCCGCTCCCCCGAATTCCTGGCGCTCGACCTTCAGGAAGCGCTGGACGCCATTGGCGAAATCACCGGGGAGACCACGCCGGACGATATCCTCGGGGCCATCTTCGCCAGCTTCTGTATTGGGAAGTAGCGGCTAACGCCCGCGCCGCCATGCGGCGAAAGCCGCCAAGCCCTCGCGCATTCCCGTGGTGGGGTGGTAGTCCAGCATCGCCTTGGCCTTGCTGATGTCGGCGTAGGTGAGCGGCACATCTCCGGGTTGCATGGGGAGCGACTCTATCTGCGGCTCGACGTTCAGGGCTTCGCCCAGCAGGGTGATCAATTCGCGCAGGCTGGTGGTGTGGCTCTCGCCGAGATTGAAAATCTCGTAGCGAAAGGGGCGGTCCACCGCCGCAAGCAGGCCCTGCACAATGTCATCGATGAAGGTGTAGTCGCGCCGGGTCGCGCCGTCTCCAAACATAGGCAGGGGCTGGCCCGCCAGCAGCTTTTCGGTGAAGAGGTGTATCGCCATGTCGGGCCGCTGGCGCGGGCCATACACGGTGAAGAAGCGCATCATGGAAACATGCGTGCCATAAAGCGAACTGTGCACATGCGCCTGCAACTCGTTCATGCGCTTGGTGGCGGCATAGATGCTGACCGGTTCCATCACGGGGTCGTCTTCTCGAAAGGGCACCTGCGTGCTGCCGCCGTATACGGAAGAGCTGGAGGCGAACACAATGTGCGAAGGGCGCGTCTCGCGACAGGCGTCGAGCACGTTCTCGGACCCGGAGATGTTCACCTCGTAATACAGGTGGGGCTGCGCAAGCGAAGGACGCACCCCGGCGCGCGCGGCCAAGTGAACCACCACGTCGGGGCGCACATCGCGCCATAGCGCCAGCACGGCCTCGCGGTTGCAGATGTCTATCTCGTGCAGTTGAAAGTGGGGATTGCCCAAGGCCTCGCCCAAGTTGGCGAGCTTCACGGCGGGATCATAGTAGTCGTTGAAGCAGTCCACGCCCACCACGGAATCACCGCGTGCGATAAGGGCGTCCGCCAGGCTGGAACCAATGAACCCGGCTGCGCCGGTGATGAGGACAGTTTTCATGGCGCGAGTGTAGGGCGCGAGAACGAACTTTGCAAAACGACCGCCTTGATTTGGGTATCATGCGGCAGGCATAGCGCGAAGAGGAGAGCGGCACCATGGCTGACGAAATATTGCAGGGAAGCACGGCGGAGCACCGCGCCAAGGCGGCGGAGCAGGGCCCGGTGAAGGCGGCCATCATCACGGTGAGCGACACCCGTACGCCGGAGACGGACAAGAATGGCCAGTACCTAAAGCAACAGCTATGGGCAAAGGACGCGGAGACGGTGTCCTACGCCATCATCCACGACGAGCCCCAGCAAGTGGCCGCTGCGCTGGACGCCGCAGTCCAGGCGGGGGCGCGGATGATCCTGTTCAACGGCGGCACCGGCATCGCGCCACGCGACACGACGATTGATGTGCTTCAGAAAAAGCTCGAGAAGGAGTTGCCCGGATTTGGGGAACTGTTTCGCATGTTGAGCTACGAACAGGTGGGGGCGGCAGCCATGCTTTCTCGCGCTACGGCGGGGGTGTATCAGGGAGCCGTAGTGATCAGCACCCCCGGTTCCCACGCCGCACTGACGCTGGCATGGGAAAAAATAATCGGCCCCGAGTTCGAGCACCTGGCTTGGGAAGTGGGGCGGTAACTACCTGCGCGACTACTTCGCCTTGCTCAAGTACACCTTCACATTGTGCGTGGCACGGCCCCCGGCGAAGATGTCGGGTTTGTTGTCCCCGTTGAGGTCGCCGATGGCGAAGTCCTCGGTGGCCATACCGCCATCGTCGATGGCGTGGCGCTCGAAGGTGAAGTCGCCGCCCGGCGTGAATGCGCCAAAGGTGTAGAGGTAGAGACCCACACGCTCGTTCTTGGGGCTGGGCTCACGGTATCCCGCCACGAGCTCGTCGCGCCCGTCGCCGTCGAAGTCCGCCCAGCCCAGCGCGTGTCCCTGGTTGAAGGACTCGTCAAGCACATGGCGGGTCCATGCGCCGATGGATTCCAGTGGCCCGACCTTGTCGGGTGTGTAGACCACGACCAGGTTTCCATGCCAAGGCTCGATAGTGGCAATGACGGACAGGCCGTCGGCCAGCCTCCCCACCTTCACTTCGCTCGAACCGCTGCGCGGCCAAGGCTGGGGGTTGCCCTCGGACAACAGCCGCTGGCTCCATGTTCCATCATCGCCGCGCGCCATCATGGTGATGCCCTCGAAGGAGACAGTGAGCAACTGGTCGCGCCCGTTGGCCGCGCGAAAGGGAATCAAGTTGTGCATGATGTGGTATTGCTCGGTGGCCACCTCGACCGGCCACGCTTCGGTGAGTAAGTCCTTCGGCGGCGATACCTGCAATAGCCGCACGCCCGCCTCGCGGAAGTCTGGCTCGGTAGTGTTGCGCCCCTTGAGCGGGGCCACGAACAGTTCCGGCGCGCCATTGCCATCGGTGTCTGCCCAGCGGATGCGGTGCAGCGTGGGCTCCGCGAGAATCTTGGCTTGCTGCCAAGGCTGGCGCACGTCTTCCCCCCGCACCAGCACATGCAACGAACCGCCCGAGGCGGTGTTGCCAAACTGCCAATCCGCGCCCGCCGCGATCTCGGGCAGGCCGTCGCCGTTCAGGTCCGCCGCCGCCATGCACACATTGAGGTTTTCGAGAACCCCGGTGATCACGTGCCGTTTCCACGAGGGGTTCTCATACCATGAGATGTCGTCATTGCTCATAGCCACCCCATCGAGGTCGGCATCGCCATCCACATCCACCAGCGCCACGGCAGGGATGATGCCCGCCTCGGGATTGATGGTGATTTCCTCGAAAGCGGGGGCCGCGTGCGCGCTAGCGCACAGAATCATAGCAACGGCAAGGCGGCAGATGTTCATGGGTAATCCTCGGGGAAATGGGACGGAAGTTATATAGCAGTGGCGGCGGGCGTCTTGCCCGCCGCCACTGTGGAATGGTTACAGGTGGAGGTTAGTCGCGCGAGTTCATGAAACGCAGGATGTACCAGAAGAGCAGCACCACGGAGGCAAACAATGCCAGCGATGCGGCGACATGCTGGTCGGTGCGGTATTCGTGGAGCACGCGAGACGTGTCGTAGAGAATGTAGCCGCAGGCGAAGACAATCATGAGTACGGTGAAGAGGTTGCCGAGTTCGAAGCCGAACACGATGCTCGCTCCAATAAAGACCAACGCCGCGATGCCAGACACCGCGAGGAAGGGGCCGATGAAGGAGAAGTTCTTGCGGGTGATGAACACGATGGCGGTCATGGTGGCGAACAATGCGCCGGTGGCCGCGCCTGCCGTGGGGATGACGTTGGGTCCGCCGAAGTTCGTGGCAATGTACATGAGCGGCAGAAAGAGGATGGCTTGGGCCACCACGTAAAGTGAGAGCCCGGCGTATTGCGTGGCCATCGAAGTGGACGAGGCCGCCCAGCTGTTAGCCATCCAGCTGACACCCATAAACAGGCCGAGTACGATCAGCCACGAGTAGCCACCCGCGCTGCCAACCATCATCTCGATGAGGCCCGGCGTGAAAGGCATATTCAGCAGCACGGTCTCTAGCGCGAGAAATGCCACCACAGCACCCAGCAAATGCAGGTAGGTGCGGCTGATAAACGCGCCACGTTCTTCGCTCGATGCTTGGTCCGCGTACCGGTCTTGCCCGTAGACTTCGTAACTCATGTGCCGTTCCTTATTTCTTTACCCAATTCGGTAGTTGTGTGCGTGCCGCCAGTATAGCGTATGTGGGATAAATTCGGAAGGCTGGCTACTTCAACCCCGCCCGCTCTGCTTCCAGCATCTTGCGCCCCTGGAAGTTCAGGTCTGTCTCGGCCAGCATCTGGTCATACACGCCTTTGGCGCGCTCTCCCTGACCCAGCTGCACCAGGTTACGGGCAAAGGCCCAGCGGAGTTCGAGGTTGTCGGTATACACGTTCACCGCCTGCTCCAGAATCCCCAGCGCCTCGGCGTATTGCTTCAGCCCGGACAGCGTGTCCGCGTAGTGAAGGGCATAAATCGCGGCCTGCTCCTGCGGAATGCATTCGTCCACCACCTGCAATGCACCGCGCGCGCGGTCGTATTGCTTGAGCGCGTTACGGCACAGGCCAATGTTGAAAACGGTCAGGCAGTTGTCCGCAATCGGCAAGGGCTGCACCGCATCTTGCACCATGTCCACCGCCCAGCCGAGCGCGCCCAGCGCGTCGAGTCCCTCGGGTGTGGTTTGATAGCTGCGCACGGCGGCGAGGAGCACGGTGCTTGCGTCGAGCAGGCCGGGGTTGCCGAGTCGCAGGTACACCTCGACTGCAAGTACCGCGCCGGGCAGGGTGTCACGCGCGGCCTCGCCCCGGTCGGCCACCGCCTGCAATATGGCGGCCTTCAATTCCTGCTCCTGCCCATGCTGAAAGGCGAAGCGCGCGAAGTTGGTCCATATCTCGGGGCGCTGCGGTTCGAGCGCCGCCGCCTGCTTGTAGGCGTTCAGCGCGCCCGCGTTGTCCTTGTAACCATTCTCAAGAATGTTCGCCAGAAACAGCTTTGTGGTCGCAAGCGCGGTTGCATCGCGCGGTTCTTCCGCTTCCAGTTCGCGTATCTGCGCAGAGAGCACATTGCGCGCCTGGTCGAAGCGGCTGAACTTCAGCACGAATTGCAGGAAGGGCGGCCACATGCTGGTGTCGTGGGGATCTTTGCGCACCGCCTCGGTGAGTGCGGTCTCCGCGCCGGGCAGATCGCCCAGCGCCACGCGCACCTGCGACAGCAACCGGTACAGCTCGCCCGCGTCTTCTATCTTGTGCTTCACGGCTTCCTCAAGCCGCGCTTCCGCCTGCTGCCAATAGGCCTTCGTCTCGTCGGAAGGCGTTTCGCCATCGCGACGCTGCGCAACTATCGCACTCACGCTGGCAATCTGACCCAGCAGTTGGTGGGCTTCCGGCAACACGGGGCACACTTCCAGAGCCTTGTCCAGGTCGGCAGCGGCGCGCGCCAATTCTTCCAGTGCGGGAGTCGTCTGTTCGGCTCCGCCGCGCATCATGCCCTGCGCTTTGCGCATTCGCGCGTGGGCCAGCGGCAGCCGCGTGAGGATGTAGTAGGGGTTCTTGATCAACAGCGTTTCATAGTCCGCAATCGCCCCGTCCACGTTGCCAACGGAAGCCTTGGCGTGGCCCAGCTGTCGATGGAAGTTCCAGTCCCAGGGGGCCTTGGCCAGCCCGCGTTCAAAGTAGCGTTGCGCCACTTCATGTTCCTGCGCATTCAGAGCGCCCATTCCCGCGTGCATGTCCTGCTGCGCGCTGAATTGCAGTGACTCGAACACCGCCACCAGCGGCAACAGCGCAATCAACGACCAGCGCAGGGGCATGGCCCAGCTGGTCGGCGTGGAGGTGGTGGGGTTTGCATGCGCCCAGCGCGCGTCCAGCATCCCCATGCTCAGGAAGAAAAGCGCGCCACTTACGGGAACGAAACTGTTGAACCCGAAGAGTCCGTCGATTCCGAAGGCGGCAAATATTGCGGCGAAGAGATAGCCCAAGCGGCGGCGTTCGGTGGTAGGCGCACGGAAAGCCAGCATCAACCCGAAGACAACGCCCGTGACGAGCAGCGCGAGATAGATGCCCGCAGCAAAGAGGCCCGCGTCGATGCCGTATTCGATCAGGTCGTTGTGTACATGCCCATTGAAGCGGCGTTCCTTGGCGAACCACTCCTGCTCAAATGCCGTCCAGTACATCGGGTTCTTGATGCCATACACGCCGGGGCCGTGACCCAGCAGGGCCTTCTCGAAGAACATGCGCGGCGCGCTCACGTAGGACTGGTACCGGAGGAGGAGGGACTCATCGATGGGGAAGGCCACGCCGGAGCGGAGGATGGTGTATCCGGCGGCGGCCAGCGCCCCGCCCACGCCCACCACGGCGGTGCCGCCCAAGGTGGCGGCCACGCCTGCAACCGGGTTGCGGAAGCGCCGCCCGAAAACCTCGGCCACGGCAAGCAGGGTCGCCGTTCCACCCAAGGCTATCCAGCCGGTGCGCTGCCCGGTGGCGGCAAGGTAGATTACAAAGGCTGCCGCAAGCAGCCACGCCCACTTGCGCCCGGTGGCAGCCAGATAGACCGCCATGGGGATGACGAACATGAGGGCGTGGGCCACAAAGTTCGGGTGCCCGAAGGTGCTGGGCAGGTCCTTGTATACGTCAGATTCCTTGTCTGCCCACGGAATCGGGTCAAGGTCGGAGGCTTGCATGAAGGCATACACCGCCACCGCCAACATCCCCGCGCACGACACAGTATAAAACGTGCGCAGATGCTCCTCGCGGGTGAAGACCTGGCTGGCCACCAGGTAAAGCGTGAAGAGCGACAGCAGGCGACTGAGGGATTGCACACCCGCCCAGGGGAATTCAGACGGAACCGTGGCGATGGCATAGAGCGCCAACAGTCCGCCCAGCAAGAGGAAGAACAAGGGCGGGCGGCGGAAAGGAATGCGGAACCACAGGGACGAAACAGCCCAGCTGGTGCCTGCAAGCACCGCCACCCACGTTAGCACCAACCGCTTGATGTCACCCGCAGGGTCCGGCGTGCTCAGGGTGAACACCAGCATTAACAACGGCATGGCCGCAATGATTAGGAAACGAAGAAAGCGCTCGGCAGCGGCATGGGGCGGTTTGTCGCTCACAGTCGGCTCCGGTGGTTGGGCATGAAAAAGGGAAAGGCACGAGCGTTCCCCAAGAGCTACGGCAATCGAAAAGGATGCTACCACCCGGTGCCGCAACGCCGCAATGGCGGGGGCCTAGAGTGTTTGCGGGTCACCCCCTCACCCTAACCCTCTCCCCCTTCCAGGTGGAGAGGGGACCAGAAGGAGACCTTCGGTCTTTGCTTTCAGTCATTCCCCTCCGTTCCAGATTTCCAGCCTTCCATAGCACCCACTTCTCATCCACACCCCACAACCCCATTGTCTGTGCTAAACTCCCGCCGGGCTCTTGGGTGACCGAAACAATGGCGCTGTTCTCCTCGAAAATATCCACCAAGGAAATGGTGCCGCTGTGCAGGCAGTTGGCCACCTCTTACGACGCGGGCATTCCCATACTCAAGGGGCTGCAACTCGTCGAGCGGTCGGCTTCGAGCGGCGCAGCGAAGTCCGTGTTGCTGGAGATGCGGACCTCCATCGAGGCGGGGGCCACCCTTGCCGACGCCGCCCGCGCGCAGGGAGACCGGCTGCCGCCCCTCTTCGTCGAGCTGCTTTCTTCGGGAGAGCGCGGCGGCAAGCTGGACGTGATGTTCCGCGACGTGGCGGATTATTACGAGGACCGCCTGCGGCTGAACCGCGAGATTGCCGGAGCCATGGCCTACCCCATTTTCCTCATGGTGGCCACGTGGTTCATCGGCTCCTTCGCCATCGGCATCATCAGCAACCTCTCGTTGGACCCGCGTTCGCAGTTCAGCCTGGGCGAATATGTGGACGGCTGGCTGCGCTTTCAGGGCATCAGCCTGCTGGTGGCGGCGGCTGCGCTGGCGTTGCTTTGGGCCAGCTCGAAGACTGGAGTGCCGCAAAGACTCTGGGGCAGGGTCTCCACTTTCCTCTGGCCCTTCAGCCAGATCACCCGCAAGTTCGCGCTGGCCCGCTTTTGCCGCAGCTTCTCTTTGCTCATTGGCGCTGGCGTGGATATACGCCACAGCCTGGTCAGCGCGGCAAACACCGCCGTCAATACCTACGTACGCGACGACCTTCTGCGCGCACTGCCCGTGATATCCCAAGGTGGCAGCCTGCAAGAAGCCTTCGCCCGCTGCCGCAGCCTTACCCCCACGGTGCGCGAAATGATCGCCGTGGGGGAAGAGAGCGGCAACCTGGAATTTCAGTTGCGCAAGGCCGCGCAATATCATGCAGAAGAGGCGCAGCTGGCCACGCGCATCGCGCTGCGCTTCCTGAATATTATGTTGATCCTGATTGTCGGTGGGGTGGTGGGGGCCACGATCATTGGGTTTTACTCGAAGCTGTTCAGCCTGTACGATTCCATATAGCACGGGCGAGCGTTGCTCAGTTGGGCCGGGCGGCCCGCATACGGAGGTTGGAGTTGCGATGAGTTCCTGGCAGCAAGAAGAAGAACGCGGCGCAGCCGCTGCCGAGGGTGTAGATTTCTCCCGCTTTTTGTGGGTAGGCGTATTGCTGATCTTCGCGCTACTGGTGGGGGCCATGTTCCTCATGCGCGAACCGGCGGCGAATTTCTCGCAGGTGCAGGCGCGGCATATCCTGATTCCCACAAAGTCGGTGGACCCCGCCGAGCGGCAGCGGTCGCTCGAGCTGGCCCAGACCGTGCGTTCCCGCGTGCTCGAGGGCGACAGCTTTGAAGACCTCGCCCGGCAATACAGCGGCGACCCCGGCAGCGCCAGCCGGGGCGGCTATCTGGGCTGGTCCAAGCGCGGGCTCTATTCCGCCGCGTTCGAAGAATACGTATGGACTGGAGAGATTGGCGCTATCAGCGATCTCATCTCCACTGAGCATGGCTTCCATATCATTCAGATAATAGACCGCCAGCTTTCGGAGGCGGACAAATACGATCTCGAAATAGACCGCAAGGCCTGGGAACAGCAGAGGAAAGAGGAACAGGGCGGCAATGCGCCCGCGCCTCCCCCTGCCCTTGCCAATCCGCAACCGGCGCAATGAGCCCAACCATCACCCTTGCCTGCGTCATCCCCTGCTACAACGCAGGGGGACGCGTGCGGTCGGTGGCAGAAGCGGCCCTGCGCGAAACGCCCCAAGTGTGGGTGGTGGACGACGGCTGCACCGACGGCAGCGCGGCTGCACTGGCAGACCTGCCGCTCCGAATCGTGCGCCATGATCGAAACCTCGGCAAGGGTCACGCCATATTGACCGGCCTCCGCGCCGCGCTGGCAGACCCCGCCATTAACGCCGTGGTCTTGCTGGACGCCGATGGCCAGCACGATGCCGCCGCCATTCCCACCTTTGCCGCACGCTTAACGGAAACCGGCGCGGCAATGGTCATCGGCGGGCGCGTCTTCGACGGTAGCCATGTGCCCCTGCGCAGCCGCGTGGGCAACACCGTCACGGCGTTGGTCACGCGCTTCCTGCTGGGCGAGAACCTGCCAGACACCCAATGTGGTTACCGCATGTTGAGCCGCAGCTTCGCAGAGACCGTAATCCAGCGCGTGGGCGGCGGGCGCTATGAAACCGAGATGGAGATGATTGTGCTGGCCATTCGCGGGGGATACCCCCTGGCCACCACCCCCATTCGCACCGTTTATGAAGAAGGAAACGCTTCCTCCCACTTCCGAAAGGTCAGCGATTCGTTCCGCATTTATGCCCGGTTGCTGCGGGCCATGGCGCGCCACGCGCCGGGAGCCGCCCGCCAGTTGCGATCGCGCTAATCAATTCGACATGATTGTGCGCGTTGCGGCACGTAAGGGCGGGCTGCACACTTCCCCCAGCGTTACATGTGGTTCTCCATGTCCATACACCCGACAGCCATAATAGATCCTTCCGCCGAGCTCGACGCATCGGTTTCGGTGGGGGCGTATACCGTAATCGAGTCAGGCGCGCAGATTGGCGCAGGCACCGAGATTGGTCCGCATAACGTTATCGGCTCGGGCACGCAAATGGGCAAGAACAACCAGACCTTCAGCGGTGCGCAGATTGGTGTGCTGCCGCAGGACTTGAAGCACGTTAAGGGCGCAGCGGGCCAGACTATCATTGGCGACGCCAACGTCTTCCGCGAGTTCACCACCATCAGTTCGAGCACAGTCTATGCAAGCGACGCGCCCGGCGCGAAGCAGACCCGCATCGGCAACGGCTGCCTCTTCATGGCCACCACCCACGTGGGCCACGATTGCACCGTGGGCAATGGCGTTATCATGGCCAACGGCGCAGCGCTCAGTGGCCATGTGACAGTACACGACCGCGCCATACTCGGCGGCATCACCGGCATACACCAGTTCTGCGTCATCGGCACCATGGCCTTCGTTGGCGGCATGGCGCGGGTGAACAAGGACGTGCTGCCGTACATGCTGGTCGAGGGTCACCCAGCCCGCTGCTTCGGCCCGAACACGGTCGGACTCCAGCGCAACGGACTGAACAGCGAAGCCATCCAGCGGATACGCCGCATCTATAAAGTCATCTACCGCAGCGGCCTGAACACGACGCAGGCGGTGGCCCGAATTCAGGCAGACATAGAAGCAAGCCCCGAGCGCGACCTGTTGCTGTCTTTCATTGCAGCCAGCCAGCGCGGCATCACCAAGTAGCCCATCGCATTTCTCCTGACGCGGGCTTGACGGAGGGGAATTCTCCATGACAGACATCCGCGTAGGCGTTATCGGCGTGGGCCACTTGGGCTACCACCATGCCCGCATTTATGCCGCCCTAGACGGCGTTCACCTGGTCGGCGTGGCCGACCCAAGCGATGCGCGCCGCAGGATTGCTGCGGAAGACTTCGAGATTCCCGTGTTCGAGAACGCTGCCGACTTGTTGGCCGAGGGCGTGGACGCGGTATCCGTTGTTACCCCCACCACCCTGCACGAGGCCGTCACGCTACAATGCATTGAGGCCGGCGCGCATGTGCTGGTGGAAAAACCCATCGCACCGTCGGTCGAGGCCGCCGAGCGCATGGTCGCCGCAGCATCCGCCAAGGGCCGCATTTTGCAGGTGGGCCACATCGAGCGTTTCAATGGCGCGGTGATGGCGCTTGAGCACGCGCTCGAACACCCCCGCTTCATCGAGTGCCACCGCCTCAGCCCCTTCCCTGGTCGCGGCGTAGACGTAAGCGTGGTGTTGGACCTGATGATCCACGATCTGGATATCGTGCTCGCGCTGACGCGTTCTGAAGTCATCTCTATTGACGCAGTCGGCGTGGCGGTGTTTTCGCCTACGCCCGATATTGCAAACGTGCGCTTGCGCTTCGCCTCCGGCTGCGTGGCCAACCTCACCAGCAGCCGCGTGTCGCTGGAAAAGATGCGGAAGATTCGCATCTTCGAGGACAACGCCTACGTGAGCACCGATTACAGCGCGCAGGAAGTGCTGGTGTATCGCAAGAAGCCCGGCGAAATTCCCGAAGGTGCGAACCCCATGGAACACATCAGCATCGACCCGCTCGACGTGGAGAAAGACGAACCGCTGAAGCTGGAACTCGCGGCGTTTGTGGACTGCGTCCGCACGGGTCGGCGTCCGCTGGTGTCCGGAGAAGAAGGCCTGCGCGCCCTGCGGCTGGCACGCCAGATTGAAGACGCGATAGAGCAGCACGCGGGCAGCCATGCCTGACCCTACCCCCAGGCGCATTTACCTCGTCGCGGGCGAAGCCTCCGGCGATGCGCACGGGGCGCGGCTCATCGAGGCACTGGGCCAGCAGGAACCTTCCCTGACCTTCGAGGGACTCGGTGGCATGAAGATGCAGGCGGCGGGTATGCGGCTGGATTACGATCTCGCGGGCGAGGGCATCATGGGCTTCGTCGAGGTGCTCAAGCACGCTCCTCGACTGACGCGATTGATCAAAACGACCGCCGCCAAGCTGCGCGCCAACCCGCCCGCCGCGCTGGTGCTCATCGACTACCCGGGCTTCAACATCCGCCTCGCCAAACTGCTCGAAGGCAGCGGCATCCCGGTGATTTATTACATCAGCCCGCAGGTGTGGGCATGGAAGAAGGGCCGCATCCACACGCTCGCCAAGGTGTGCCGCAAGATGCTCGTCATCTTTCCCTTCGAGGAAAAGCTCTACCAAGAGGTTGGGCTTGACGTGGCCTTCGTCGGTCATCCGCTGGTCGAGCATGTGGCGGGGATGAAAGAAGAAGTGGGCGAGCTGTGGTCATCACGCGATTCAATGCCCCAAGAAGTAGTCCCTGAATCTAACGTCCAAGACGTTCGGATGCATCAGTCACCGCCCACCGAAACTGTACCCCATTCCCCTGCTCCTGGCAATACCTCCCACGTCATCGGGCTATTGCCCGGCAGCCGTGCGCAGGAGATTGCCCGGGTGTTTCCGCCCATGCTCAAGCTGGCCCGCGCCTTGTCCAAAGAACGCCCCGGCCTGCGCTTTGTGGCCCCCTGCGTGAACGATGCCCGTGCCGAACAAATTCGCAAACTCGCCAAGGATTTCCCCCTCGATATCCTCACCGGTGGAATGCACGACGTACTCTCTACCGCGCGCTTCTGCCTGGTCGCAAGCGGCACGGCCACACTCGAAACCGCCGTCTTCGGCGTGCCTATGATCATCCTTTACCGCGTCAGCCCAATCACCTATGCGCTGGCCCGCTTGCTGGTGGACATTAAGCACATAGGTATGGTTAACATATTGGCCGGGCGCGAGGTGGTGCCGGAACATGTCCAGTCCATCCGCGTCCCCCACATCCTCCCCCAGGCGCTTTCCCTCATAGACGACACCCCCGCACGCCAACAGATGCTGCACGACCTCGACGCCGTGCGACAGATGCTGGGCGGGGGCGGGGCTTCCCAACGGGCGGCGCAGGAAATCCTCGCCGTGCTCAACAACGGAACACCATGACCAACAAGATTTACATACTCGACGCGATGGGCCTGGCGTTCCGCGCCTACTTCGGAATCCGCACCGCCCTCACCGATTCGCGTGGCCGCCCCACAAACGCCGTCTACGGCTTCGCCCGCATCCTCCTCAAGATACTCCGCGACCACGACCCCACCCACCTCGCCGTCGTCTTCGACGCGCCCGGCAAAACCTTCCGCGACGATCTCTATCCCGAGTACAAGGGCACGCGCCAAGAGACCCCCGAAGAGCTCACCGCCCAGTTCCCCATCATGCAAGAAATGGTGCAGGCCCTCGGCCTTCCCTTGTTCGTCGTGCCCGGTGTCGAGGCCGACGACGTGATGGGCACCCTCGCCCGACAAGCCGAAGCGCTTGGCCTTGAGTCCGTACTCGTCACCGGCGACAAGGACATGCAGCAACTCATCACCCCCATGATCCGCGTCTTCGATCCTGCCAAGGGAGACAGCGGCCTGTGGTACACCGAGGCCGAAGTGAAGGATCGCTTCGGCACCACCCCCGAACACGTGGTCGATGCGCTCGCCCTGATAGGAGACACCGCCGACAACGTGCCCGGCGTGCGCGGCATTGGCGACAAGACCGCCGCCAAACTCATGAATCTATACGGTTCTCTCGAGGGGCTCTACGCCGCGATAGACGAACTGAAGGGCAAGCAGAAAGAGAACCTGATCGCGGACAAGGAACAGGCCTTCTTCAGCCGCGTGTTGGTCACCATCAAGACCGACGTGGAACTGGACAAGGGCGTCGAGGCCTGCGTTCGGCAACCCTTCAACGCCGATGCCACCATCGGCTTCCTCTCCTCCCTCGGCTT
>JBIKMR010000088.1:0-14792 GCA_044359155.1 Candidatus Hydrogenedentales bacterium
TCGTCCGGCAATACATCAATCACCGTGTTGATGAGCGAGAAGTCGTCGGGGATGCCGCCACTATCCATGCCGGCCAACTGTTGCAGGCGGTCCTTGGCGTCTTCCAGGCTCAGCCCCGCAATGAGCCCGTTCACCATGTCCTTCACCGCATTGTAATCCAACTGGTCTGGCGAATTTGCCAGCGCCTCATGCGCGGCGGCAAGGTCTTTGAGGAAGTCATGCTCGTTGCCGACAACGGAAGGGATCACCGAGATGTGCAGGTTGGCCGGGGACAGCGCCGTGGACAGCTGCGGCTGAATGTACCACCCCCGCTTCTTCACCTCGGTCTGCAACTGGAACACGTTGACCTTGTCCGATGCGAAACAGAACATGCACATGTCGGGATTGCCCAGCACGCGCAGGCCAGGGATGGCGTTGATGCCATTGACCAACGTGTCTTTCGTTTCCATCAGGCGGCCCATGATGTCCTGGTAGCCCTGCTCGCCCATGAACTTGAGTGCCGCCCAGCAACCCGCCGCCGGGCCGCCGGACTTCGAGCTGAGCATGGTGGTGTTCACCAGCGCGTAGTTGTTGGTCAGGCTGCACGCAAACACCTGGTGCCGGCGCAGCGCCTTGTCGCGATAGAGAATGACCGATGCGTTCTTCGGGGCGAAGCCATACTTGTGCATGTCTGCCGAGATCGACGTGACGCCGGGCACAGTGAAGTCGAACGCAGGAAGCTCTCTGCCCATGCGGCGCAGGAAGGAGAAATGGATCGCCCCCACGCACCCGTCCACGTGGCAGAGCAGCCCATGCTCCTGCGCCATCGCGGCAATCTCCTCAATCGGGTCAATCACCCCATAGCCATAATTGCACGCACTTCCCACCAGCATGATGGTGTTCGGGGTAATCTTGCTGCGCATGTCTGCCAGGTCGGCCTGGAAGGTGACCGTGTCAAACTCCGCCACCACCGGCTTGATGTTGAAGTAGTGGCAGGCCTTGTGGAAAGACTGGTGCGCCGTGCGCGGCAGAACCACTTCCGGTTCCTTGATGTGCGGCTTGTGTGCACGGGCGTGGTCGCGGGCAGTCTTCATCGCCATCAGCACGCTCTCTGTGCCGCCAGACGTAAGGTTGCCCACCACGTGCTCGTCGCCCCGCAGCAGCCCCGCCACCATGCGCACCACCTCGCGCTCAATCTTCATCACGCTCGGGAAGGATGTGATGTCCAGCGCGTTCTCCGAAAGGAACATCATGTACGCCTCCTTCATCACCTTCTCCGCCTCGCCGCCCACGTCATACGTATACCCAAACACCCGCCCCTCGCGGGACTTCAGGTCGTCCGACTTGAACGCCATCAGCGCGCTCATCACTTCTTCCTTGCTCCACCCCTTCGCGGGAATCTGGATCGCCGCTTCTTCCAAGGTTGTCGCTTTGCTCATTGTGTCTTCCCTCTTGCGTTAAAGCGCTTGCCGCGCTGTTCTTATTGCTCTTGTAGCGCCAGCATCCGGCACAGGTATTGCCGCAGGTGCGCCTTGAAGCGCACCACGTTCTCCGGCGCATACGGATCATCGCGCCCGCCCTGGCCCAGGCCGGTTACAAAATACCCCACCGTCAACCAGTCGAAGCTGCGCAGCAGCAGCGGCACATCCAGCCCCTGCAGCGATACCCCCGCCTGCTTGGCCCGAGCCACCACCTTGCGCAGCGATTCGTTAAACGCCTCCGCGTGCGCGTCGGCCAAGGCGCTTGATGCGTCGTGCGGGTTGAGCCAGCGCCGGGCATACAGCCGCGCGCGGGCCGGTTCCGCAACCATCAAGTCCAGCAGACGGTCCAGCAGCCCGAACAAAAGATCGCGGAACGCCGCCGCATCCTTGGGGCGCGCCGTCTCCGTCTCCTTCAAGAACGCCTCCGCCACCGCAATCTCCTGCTCATACAACCGCGCCACCACCCGCGCATACAGCTCCGGCTTCGTGCCCACATGGTGGTGCACCGTCGCAATGTTCAACCCCACCGCCGCCGCCAGTTGTCGCGTGGTCACCGCGTCATACCCATGCTCCGCAAACAAAGGCGTGGCCGCAGCCAATATGGCCTCGACCTGATCCTCCGTGCGAACCCGCGCTGGCAGGGCTAGTGACATGAAACAAGACCCCAATCAATCGATTGATTGATTGAGAAGAGAATATACCGGAACCGGGCAGGTGTCAAGGGGGTAGGCAAACGTGATTGTGATTACAGAGATGGTAAATGGCAGCCACCGCCAAACGCATGGCCACAGCCTCCCCCGCAGCGCGCGCTTCCTGACCGAACGCTCCCGCCCGCGTTGACACTTCCCCTCCCGGTGCCTTACAACGGTGCGGGCTAATACTTGGAGGGAAGCGCCATGGCAGTGCGCATTGTGTCGGTAATCATGCTTCCGCTCTTTCTCATGAGCGTTGGCGTTCAATACAACGATCCCGATGGCTGGGTGTGGGGCTTCATCTACATCTTCCCCGCCCTGCTGGCGGTGTTGGGCATCTTCAACCACATCTCTCTGGCCGTGCTGCCCATGAGCGTGGTGTATGTTGTTGGCGCTGCGCTGCTTATGCCTTGGGACGAGCTTGGCCGCATGGGCGAGTACACGAGCCAGTGGCACATGAAGAATGACAACGCGGAATTTATGCGCGAGGCGATTGGCTTATTCATCTGCGCGGCTTACCTCGACTTCCTCACGGTGGTCTGGGTGCTGCGTCGGCAACGTGGGGGAGTGGCGTAAGCATGGAAAAAGTAAAAGGCGGCGACCGCGTCGCGGCGATGTTGGCGGCGGAAGGGGTCGAGGTGGTCTTCGGCATCATCGACGGCACCTACTTCGGGTTCTACTCCAGCTTGGCCAAGCACGGCATCAAGCTGATATCCCCCCGGCATGAGGCTTGCGCGGTCCACATGGCCGGGGCCTACGCCCGCACCACGGGCAAGCTGGGCGTGTGCATGGCCAGCAACGGCCCCGGCGTGGCCAACGTGCTGCCGGGCGTTGCGGTGGAAAACGGCGAGGCCAACCGCGTGCTGCTGATTACCAGCGCGCGGCGCACGGGCATCGGCTATCCCGATCGTGGTGGCACCTTCCAGTATTTCAACCAGGTGGGCGTCATCAAGCCGATGTCCAAATGGAGCGGCATCGTCCCCAGTTACGACCGCATTCCCGAATTCATGAAGCGCGCCTTCCGCATGTCTTGGAAGGGACGCCCCGGCGTGGTGCATGTGGACATTCCCGAGAATATCCTCAACACCAAGTTCGATCCGCTGTCCCTGCCCGCCTTCGGCACTTACCGCCGCATGGACCCCATCACCCCCAGCCGCGCCCACGTCGAGCAGGCGGCCAAGCTGATCATGGAAGCCAAGCTGCCAATGATCCACGCGGGCAGCGGCATCACCCATGCCATGGCCTTCAAGGAACTCGAAGAGCTGGCCTCGTTGATGCACATGCCCATCACCACCAGCTGGGCCGGGCGCGGGGTCATGCGAGAAGACACCCCCTGGGCGGTGCCGATGATCTTTGTGGGGCTGAACAACCAGGTGCGCAACGAGGCTGACCTCGTGCTCACCCTCGGCTCGCGGCTGGGCGAAACGGACTGGTGGGGCAAGGCCCCCTATTGGGCGCTGCCCGCCAACCAGAAGATGATTCAGGTGGACACGGACGAGGACATGCTGGGCCTCAATCGCCCAGTCGAGCTGGCCATCCTGGCCGACGTCAAGGTATTCCTTCATGAACTGGTGGCCGAGCTGAAGCGGCAGGGGGCGACGGTACCCGAAAGCCGCAAGGCGACCGTGGCCAAGTTCGCCGCCCTGCGCGACAAAGAACGTGCGCGGCTGGACAAGAAACTGCAAGACATGGCCGACCCGCTGAACACCGCCCACGTGGCCAAGCAGGCGCAACAGGTGTTTGGCGATGACGCTATCCTGGTGCTCGATGGTGGCAACACCGCCATCTGGGGCAACTTCTTCCACGAGGTGCGCACTCCCGGCACGGTTCTGTACACCTTCAAGTTCGGAATGCTGGGCGCGGGCGTGGCGCAGGCGCTGGGCGCCAAGGTGGCCCACCCCAACCGTGAGGTCTACTGCATCATCGGAGACGGCGCCATGGGCTTCAACCAGCAGGAAGTCGAGACCGCCATCCGCAACAACCTCAAGGTCACCTACCTCGTCTGCGCGGACAAGCAGTGGGGCATGGTGAAGATGAACCAGCAGTTCGCACTGAAGCCCATCAAGACCCTGCTCTTCAAGAGCCTCGGCCCCAACGAAACCATTAATGCCGACTTCCACGAAATCCAGTTCGACAAGCTGGGCGAAGCCATGGGCGCACACGGCGAACGCGTGCGCAGCCCGCAAGAGCTGGGCCCCGCGCTCGAACGCTGCAAGAACAGCAACAAGTGCAGCGTCGTCCACATCGACGTGGACCCCGTGAAACACATGTGGGCCCCCAGCCTGCGCGAGTTCAAGGACATGCACGCCGAACCGGCGGGGCGGTGATTGGCCATAGAGAACACAGAGGGCACAGAGTTTCACCGGCGAAGCGCCGGTGTTTTCAGGAAATTACTTGAAGGTACTGTGATTTCGGGCAGCATCGTCCCAATGAATTAGAGCTTTTCAAACGACTCCACCAATCCATTCATAAAAAGACTTCTTCTTCCCTCTGTGTCCTCTGTGGCAAAAAGGATTCCCCATGCGCCCCCTTATTTCTGCTGTAATGTTTTCCCTCATCGCGTTCGGTGTGTATGCCGACACCGGCAAGATCATCATCGCCCATCGTGGGGCCAGCGGCTATGTGCCGGAACACACCCTCGAGGCCTACGCCCTGGCCTATGGCATGGGAGCGCATTACATCGAGCAAGACCTCGCCCTCACGAAGGACGGTCGCTTTATCTGCCTGCACGACATTCATCTCGAATCCACCACCACGGTCGAGGAAGTCTTTCCCGAGCGCAAGCGCGAGGATGGCAAGTGGTACGCCATTGACTTCACGCTTGACGAAATTCGCACTTTGCATGCCGAAGAACGCCTGCCCGGTCGCTTTCCTCAGGGCAAGTCCTCGTTCCGGGTTCCCACGTTTGAAGAGGCCATCGAGCTGATTCAGGGCTTGAACACTTCTACCGGCAAAGACATCGGCATCTACCCCGAACTCAAGGCCCCCGGCTTTCACGCAAAAGAGGGGCAGCCCGTCGAGGAGAAGTTCCTCGCCATTCTCAAGGAATACGGCTACGAGGGGCCGCAGGCCAAGTGCTTCGTGCAATGCTTCGAGTCCGCCCCGCTCAAGAAGATGCGCGGCGAACTCGGCAGCACCCTGCCGCAGGTCTACCTCATGGGGGGAGACAAGTCCACCCTTGACGAACTGACCGAAGCAGGCTTGGTGGAGATCAAGGCCTTCGCCACCGGCATCGGCCCAGACAAGAACCTGCTCGAACGCGACGCCACCATCGCCGCCCGCGCCCATGCCGCCGGGCTGGTGGTCCACCCCTACACCGTCCGCCGCGACCAGAAGCCCGGCAAGTATCCCACCACGCAGGACGAGCTGCGCCGCATCCTCTTCGAGCACGACGTGGACGGGCTGTTCTGCGACTTCCCGGACGACGGGGTGGCGGTGCTGGCTGCCGGTCGCTAGGCCGTTTCTACAGGAGTTTCGCCATGAAGGCCGAGATACTGATGATTGGCACCGAGCTGCTGCTGGGCCAGATTGTGGATACAAACGCCGCATTCCTGGCGCAGACCATGGCGGAGAACGGGATTCACATCTACCAGAAGACCACCGTTGGCGATAACCAGGCGCGGATTGTGGCTGCCCTGCGGGGTGCCCTGGAGCGTTCCGACGTGGTGCTCTGCTCCGGTGGGCTGGGCCCCACCGAAGACGACATCACCCGGGAGTGCGTGGCCGAGGTCTTCGGCGTGGGGCTGTCCTTCCGGGAAGACCTATATAACAGCGTGCTCGACCGTTTCCGGAATATCCGGGTGCAGATTACGGAGAACAACAAGAAGCAGGCCTTCCTGCCCGAGGGGGCGGAGGCCATTGAGAACCCCCGGGGCACGGCGCCGGGGCTTATCATGGCGGGGCCGCAGGGTGCCGTGGTCTGTATGCCGGGGGTGCCGCACGAGCTCGAGGGGATGATGCGCGACAGCGTGGTGCCGTGGTTGCGGCAGCGCTTTGGGCTGTCCGGCGTGCTGCATTACCGCTCGCTGAAGGTCTGCGGCATTGGGGAAAGCCGCATAGACGCGCTAATTGGCGACCTGATTACCAGCCAGGTGAACCCCACCATCGGCCTGCTGGCCAACCCCGAGGCCACCCGCATTCGCATTGCCGCCCATGCCCCCACGCTGGAAGAAGCGGACGCGATGATTGACGCCGTTGAGGCCAAAGTGCAGGAGCGTCTGCCCGGCCTGATCATGGGGCGAGACACCGACACCATCGAGGCAGTGGTCACCCGTCTGCTGGTCGAGCGCGGCTGGAAACTGCGCCTGATTGAACAGAGCACGGGCGGAATGATTGCCCAAAGGCTCGCTGCGGCGGGCGGAGAAGGGCTTGCCGGGGGCGTAGTTTTGCCCCCGGGCACGGTCGAGGAGGGGGTGGAACCGGGGGAGAAAGTGCTTGCACTGGCGCGGGAGGCTCTGCTAGGCTCTGCCGAGTTAAGCGTCCTGAGCGTTTTGCAGGACCCGGCCCATCGCCGGTCCATAGCAGCGTTCGCCTCGCCACTGGGCGAGTTTTCTTGGGACATTGGAGACTACGCGAAAGGCCAGCGTAACCAATTGCGAGCGGTCGTTTACTGTCTCGAGCGTGTCCGTAGGATATTGCTCGGCGTAACGGCAGAAACCTGACCGCTCCTCCACAGTCTGCCCAGCGTCTCTTTTTGGGACCATATCCCAGATAATCAATCATGCTACCGTTGGAAACGTATATCGTTTCTTTTTGCATGGAGACGCGGGCGGCCAACTGCAAGGAGCAAATGCATGTTGGAAGTCTTGGTGATGATGCTGATTTCTCAGCAGCCCGTTATGCCTGCAATCGAGGGTTATGCCTCGTATTACACGGTGGCTTCTTCCAGCCACCGGACGGCATCGGGGGAAATCCTGGATGACAATGCGTACACGTGCGCAGCGAATTTCGGGGAATTTGGAGACAAGATGATGGTGGTGGCGGAGAACGGTCGCACGGTTATCTGCCGTATAACGGACCGTGGCCCCTTCGCGAAGGGGCGGGTGGTGGACTTGAGCAGGGCCGCCATGCAACAGCTGGACCCCGGCTTGGGGAAAGGCGTGATTCGGGTGAAAGTATACGCCCTGGGGGAACATCCCACACCCCATCTTCGGCCAGCCTTCTAGGCTGGTCACAGTTCAGGCACGAAGGATAGCCAGGCCAAACACCGGTTTTTCCTATTCCGCACTTCTTGCATTATTCAGTGAATTGCGTTATCGTGCGCCGTCGGTCAGACACGAGGGGAACCCGGCAGCGGAAAGCAGCAAGAGGCTGGCCGCTGCCGGATGAACAGGAACCTGCTTGGGGCTGGTTTCCTGTGCTCCCTCCGAATGCAGTGGAGCGGGCTGCACTCGTGCTTCATACAGTAAACAAATTGCTCGTGGCGCTTGGCGTACACGAATTCGAGAGCGATGACCTCTGCGCGCTGCGCGAGTCCATGCCCGGTCTCGAGGTGTGTTGCTGTGCTTCGGAGGCGGATGTCAGCCTGTTACTGGGCCGCAAGCACCCTGATGCCCTGTGCCTCTTCGCTCCGTGGAGCAGCGCGCGGGTGTCCGCCGTTTTGCACCAGATAAAGGCGCTCGACGGGCGGCGCATTCCGCTCTTCCTCTGCGGTCCGGCCACTGATCTCCCCATGGATGCCAACGGCGCGCTGGAAATCCACCGGGTGAACGCGCCGGTGCCCACCGTGCAGATGCTTCGGCAGGCGCTCGGTGCGCGTGGGCCAGAACCCGCCATGCCCACCCTCACCGCGCCCGCTGACCACAACGCGGTCGCCCGGTTTGTGGGGGGCATTGCCCACGATTTCAACAACCTGCTCGCCACCATCATGGGTGAAGTGCAACTGGCCGCCAGCCGCACGCAAGACGAGCGGGTGATCAAGCACCTCGACCGCGCGAACGAGGGCTGCTTCCGCATGGCCAGCGAGATTCGCAAGCTGCTGGTGTTTCAGGAGGGGGCAGGCGAGAAGCGGGGCATGGTGGAAGTGGGCCAGGTGTTGCGCGATGCGCGCCGCTTTGTGCCCGAAATGCTCGGGCGGCAGGTGGAAGTCGAGACGGTTGAATGCCCCGAGCCGGTATGGATTGAAGCCACCGTCAGCGGGCTGCGGCAGATAGTGATTAACATTGTGGCGTATGCCGGGCAGCATATGCCGCCGGAATGCGGCATACGGCTGGGGCTGCGGAAGCAGGCGCAGGGCGATTTGCCGCTGGCGGGCGATGCCCAGTCCAGCGGGCAGGGCATGGCCATTATCGAGGTGGCCACCAGCACAGCTGCGCCAACGCAGGGTAGCCAATACGAACCCGCATTCACCCGGCCCTCGCGCGATGCCGGGGTGAGCCTGGCCATTGTGTGGAAGCTGGTGCAGGATTTCGGCGGCATGGTCAGCGTGTTGCAAGATACCACCGGCGGCGCGGCCTTCCGCGTGTCCCTGCCGCTGGCGCATCCCTCCACCGTCAGCGGGGCCGAAGTGTTGCAGGCATTGGCCGGGGACGACACCCTTATCATCGCCAGCACCGACCGCTCCGCCGCCGAATCCTTGGCGCGCGACGTGCGCCTGCTGGGATACCGGGTGTCGATGGCAGCCAGCACCCTGACCCTGGCCCAGGCCCTGCACGATTTGCAGGGTGCCCCCGCCTGCGTGCTGCTCGACGCCGACTGCGAAGCGCTCGACCCCGCCGACGCCCACCGCGCCATACGCGGCATCGCCCCGAGGATTCCCATCCTGCTCGCCGCGCCCGAGCTTTCCTCCCTCTGCCGATCCCCCTTCTCCAACGACGGCCTCACCTGCCTGGTACACAAGCCGCTCGACCTGAAGGAAGTGCTCACCACCGTCCGCGCCCTGCTCGCCGCCCCCGCCTTCTCGCGCACGCTGGCCATTGCCAGAAAATAGCGCGCTCCTGCCAGACCCCATACGGGCGCTTTGACTCGTCGAGCACCTGGGGACAACGCCCCTACCCAATGCCCCCGGAACGGTTGCGGCGCGCTTGATTTTCTCTGTTGCTTTCGGGTTAGGATGAGTCATCAGTTAGCGCTCGTCCTCCGTGTGGACGGGTGCATGTATTCATTCGAAAACCGGGTGAGAGGGAGGACGTCATGAAACGAGGGAAGCGTGGCTTTACCCTAATCGAGCTGTTGGTGGTTATTGCCATCATCGGCATCTTGGCCGCAATCTTGCTGCCTGCTTTGGCGCGTGCGCGCGAGGCGGCACGGCGGGCCAGCTGCCAGAACAACCTGAAGCAGTGGGGCATCATCTTCAAGATGTATAGCAACGAATCGCGCGGGGAGCGTTTCCCGCCGATATTCGTGCAGAACGCAGAAAAGTTTGATTGCGACGTGACGCCGCCGACGGCCACGGGCAGCTTTGGCGTGGTGGCGGCGGGGCCGTCGGTGCTTACGGTTTACCCGGAATACATGACAGACCCGAACCTCGTGTTCTGCCCGTCGGATGCCAACGACAGCGAGGGCGACCAACTCGATTCGCTGGGGGACCAGAACATCTTCGGCGTGATCTGTGAGGAGCTGGACAAGGGCGCGCACCTGATCGACGCGAGCTATGTGTACCTGGGCTATGTGGTGGACCAGGCCGACACGGTGACAGGCCAGACGCCCGGCACAGATGGGGGCGGCAATGGTGACCTGATGGCGGACAGCGCGTTGTTGAGCGTGCTGTCGGGGGCGTTGGGCATTACGCTGGACCCGAATGCGCTGGTGCCGCAGCAGTTGCTGGAGGGCATTTTGCCCGTGGCGCTGAACATGATTGGCGGCAACTGGGCCGATGCACAGAACCAGGTGCAGGAAGATCTGGAGGCAAGCACCCCCGGCATGGGCACGGGCGGCGAAGGCACCACCATCTATCGCCTGCGCGAAGGCATCGAGCGGTTCCTGGTGACCGACATCAACAACCCCGCCGCATCGGCCAAGGCACAGAGCGAAATCTGGATCATGGGGGATTCGATATCCACCAACGTTGAGTCCTACAACCACATCCCCGGCGGGTCCAACATCCTCTACCTCGATGGCCACGTGGCTTATTCGCGGTATCCCGTGGGTGGGTTTGGCGTGGCCCCGGTGAACAACGCGCTGGCGAATTCGTTCTTCATCATTGACACAGTAAGCGCGCTTTAAGCGTCTACGGCTGAGACTTCGCGCCCCGTTGCAATCCCTGCAACGGGGCGCGCTTTGTTTGTGCCGCAAGCAACAACTTGCACGGGGGCTGCCTGAATGCTATACTCATCCTTCGTCGAATACATGACGCGGGGTGGAGCAGTCCGGTAGCTCGTTGGGCTCATAACCCAAAGGTCGTAGGTTCAAATCCTGCCCCCGCTACCATATTGAAATCAGGGACTTGTGAGAAATCACAGGTCCCTTTTTTCGTGCCCAAATGGCAGTTTGTACAGTAACTTGTACAGTGAATCCGGCATGGGGAAAGGGCTTGCCAATGGGCCGGAGGTAGGCGCTGGTGAGAACTTCGCGGTGGAACTGGCAGCGAGAGGCGCTACTTGCGGGCGTGGCGTAGGCTGAGCGCAGTTAGGGCCACCGCGAGGGTTGCAATGGTGGCGGAGGCAAGCGGGAGCGCGGTGGGATTCAGGACGTCGTAGGGGTCGGTGCCGAGGGAGTTCTCGGTGGAGTCGGGCACGCCGTCGTCGTCGGAGTCGGTGTCTATGGCGTTTCCTTGCCCGTCGTTGTCGGGGTCGTCGAGGGTTTCGTTGGCGTCGGGGATGAAGTCGTTGTCGGAATCGGTGTCGAGGTAGTTGGGGGTACCATCACCGTCGGTGTCGTCGGTTCCTTCGAGCTGGTCGGACAGGCCGTCGTTGTCCTGGTCGGAGTCGGTGATGTCGAGGTCGAGCCATACGAGGCGGTGGTCTGAGCTGGCGTTGTTGTTTACGAGGGGGAAGAGGGGGCTGGAGGAGGCGGGCCAGAAGACGGCGCCGTTCTCTATGTTGAAGCCGTAGGTGGAGGGGAGGACGTAGTCGGCGCGAAGCTGGAAATCGCTGGTGTCAGAGGGGTCGTTGTTTTCTTCTGCGCCGCCTTGGGAGAGGGGGACGTAGGAGCCTTGGACGGCGGTGTCTTGGAGGAGGAGGTTGATGGGGTTCTGAAAGGCGTCGCCTTCGTCGGGGTCTGCGTTCTGGTCTCCGAGGATTACGAAGCGCTGGAGCGCGGCCAGGCCGCCGGTCTGGTCGTTGTCGTCTTTGATGTAGGCGCTGTCGGCGGGGGTGATGTAGTCTGCCCAGAGGCGGATCTCGTCGTGGTTGCGGCGGCCATTGCGGTCTTCGGAACCGTCGAACACGGGGGGCGTGGGGTGGCTGCAGAGTACGTGGACGGTGGTTCCGTTCACGTCGACGGGGAGGTCCCAATGGCTCTTGGAGGAGAGGCGGAAGATGTCGAGCTCGGGGGCGGTGTAGTAGCCAGCGGGGATGACGTTGTTGGGCATGTCTTTCCAGAGAAAGTTCTGGAAGGTGCGCACGTTGGGGGTATCGATGGGGAACTTGGAGAGCAGGACGAAGGCGTATTTTCCGGGGAATTCCCCGAAGCCGAAGGCGTCTCCGGGGCCGTTGGTGTTTCCATTGTTGTCGAGGTCTAGGCCGCTGGGCAGGCCGGTGTTGGACTCGGCGACGTAGACGTGGTCGTAGGTGATGGGGGTTGCGCCGCCCTGGCTGACGGCGAGGTAGTTGGTGCGGAAGTTATTGACGGCGAGGCCGCCCGCATCGTAGTCGAATTCGTTGAGCAGGATGATGTCTGGGTTGATGCGTTGGATGATCTCGGCGACCTTCTTCACTTGGGCGTCGTTGGGGGAGGCGAGGTCGGTGATGAGTTCGCCGAGGGTGTTGCGGTTCATGAACGCGTTGAAGGTGGCGATGCGCAGGTCGCCCTCTTTGGGGGGCGTAAGGTTGGAGGAGACGACAAAGACGGCGGCTTCCTTTTCGATGGTGTCGGTTGCGCTTGCGCTGTCGGTGACGGTGAGGGTGGCAGTGTAGGCACCCTGGGCGGTGTAGGCGTAGGTGGGGGATTGGAGGGTGGAGGTGCCGCCGTCGCCGAAGGTCCACGCGTAGGTGTAGGGCGGGGTGCCGCCGGAGACGTTGGGGGTGAAGTCGATCGTCTCGCCCACGTCTGCCACGTCGGGCGCGAAGGTGAAGTTGGCCACGACCTCTGCGGCGTTGGGTACATCGACCACGATGTTGTCCACTTCCCACACGCGGCTCTGGCCGCTGCCGGTACCGGCGCTGGTGTATTTCCATGCGATGTGTACGTTGGCGGATTGATAGGCGGCAAGGGAAACGAGGCCGCTGTTGGCGAAGGTGTAGTTGCCCGTGCTGGGAAGGGTGGGGTTGAGGGCAGTCCAGGTGGCGGAAGTGGGGTTGGCGGGCGGGGTGTAATTGGTAGACACGAGGACTTCGATTGCGGGGCCGCTGAAGTTGTAGGCGGAATCGAAGGTGAGCGTTGCGGTGGGGGCGGCGGAGAGGTCGAGCGCGGGGGAGATAAGCCAGTCGTTGCTGGCGGTATCTGCGCCGAAACCGTTCACGCGGGCGAAGGCGTTGCTGCTGAATTCGTAAATGTGCCAGTCCGCGTTTGTGCCGGTGCTGGATACGCTGAACTGCGTCATCTGCTGGAAGTCGTCGTTGGCGTTGTTCGAGGTGTCGTTGAAGTTGTCTTCGAAGTCTTCGGAGAAGAGGGCCGTCTTTGGGATGACAGCCGCCTTCGGCTGTAGGGCGAGCATGTCGGCCTCGTTTGCGGGGGCCACGGGCGACAGGTCTCGGCCTGCGGTCGCGGCGAGATCGGCGTAGACGGGCAGGTGGTCGGAGGCGGCGGGACCTGCGGGATTGAGCACGGCGGCGGGGTGGTCGAACACGGCGGCGGCGAGGACGCTTTGCTTGAGCGCGGGCGAGATTAGAATCTGATCGAAGAGGCAGACTCCCGTATGCGTGTCGTCGTTTCGATGGTCGAAGTTGCGCTTGCGGCTGGCGGGGTCGAGCGTGACAATGCGCCCGTCCTTCAGGGCGGGGTCATCAATGCCTTGGGTAACATGGCCAGCAACGGCAAGCGGCTCGGCGAGGTTCACGAACAAAGCGCCCTCTTCTTCTTCCATCTTTGCCTCGGCACTGGCGTCGCCGGATTCGAGGATGTTGAGGGAGGCGTCGTCGGGGTTGTCGTTGAAGTCGCCTACGAGAACGACATCACGCTTGGGTAGCTCGGTGCGGATGGCATCGACAATGGCGCGCGCTGCGCCAATGCGCTGCTCGGCTGTCTTGCTGCGCCCGCCCCTGCGGGACTTGGCGTGGTGGACGAGCACCTGGAGTGGGCGTTCGAGACCCGCGCCCGTTACCTCGACGGAGAGCACATCGCGCCCGCCTGGGAGAAAGCGGTCGTCGACCGTTTCGCCTAGGAAGTGTTCCGGCCCAGCGTTGAGTTTGCCATCGGCAGCGCCGGTAATGGCAAGGGGCTTGCGCACGGCCAGCGCCAGGCTCTGGCATTCCTGGGTTTCATCGTCGAAGGCGATGGTCCAGTCTTGCACGGGGAAGAGCAGTTCAAGCGCGGCGCGGTCATGGATTTCCTGAAGGCCGACGATGTCGGCATCGAGGTTCTGTATGACAGCCTTGAGCTGGTCAAGCCGCCCCGGCTGCTTGCGCACATCGACGACTTCGACAGAGCCACGGCAGGTGATGTCTTGCGAGGAAAGCCAGCCGATGTTGTAGGTGGCGACTCGGATGGCAGGATCTGCCTGGGCAAGGGGCGCCACGAGGCAGGCAAGTATCAGCAGATATCGGTGCATTCGTCTTATCCTTCTTCCACGGTCCAAGGGACAGTTCGTTAGTTGGTCGGGCAGGTAAAGGGGCAGTAGCCGTCTTCGGTGCCGTCGTCGGGGCATTCGTAGTAGCTCTCGGCGTTGTAGAACTGTATGCCGCGCAGCAGCTCGGAGAGGTCGATGGCCCAGTCCTGGTTGACGCCATAGTCGCTGCTGTGGGGGGCGCAACTGGTGTCGCCGAAGGATGCGCTGAATCCATCCTCGCTGGCGTTGTCGCAGGAGATGAAGCCTGTGTTGAAGAACTGGATCAGGCGAAGCAGTTCAGAAAGTGCGATGACAAAGTCCTGTTCGTAGTCCGCCGAGTGCGGGGTGCCGGGGTCGGCGGGGTTGCAGTCTTCGTTGCCCTCGATTGCGCCTTCTCCTTCAACGATGCCCTCGCCTTCGCCCTCGCCGCCGATTGCGGTGCCGGTGATCAGGATGTTATCCACTTCCCAGACGCGAGATTGGCCGGGGCCGGTTCCGGTGGTGGTGTAGCGCCATGCGACATGGACGTTTGTGCTGGAAATTCCGGAGAGATCAATAGGCCCAGAGGTAGACCAGGTGTAGTTGCCCGTGGCGGAAATCCCAAAGTCATACGGCAGCCAAGTTGCGCTGCCGGGGTTGGCATTCACGGAGGGGTTGTAGTTGGTGGAGACCAGCAACTCGATATCGGGGCCATCGAAGTTGTATGCGGTGTCGAAAGTGAGGGCTTCATTCTCGTACGCGTTGAGGTTGAAGGCAGGCGAGATGAGCCAATCGTCGCTGGCTACGTCCGCTCCGAACCCATTTACGCGGGCGAAGGGATTTCCGCCGAACTCAAAG
>JBIKMR010000330.1:0-4213 GCA_044359155.1 Candidatus Hydrogenedentales bacterium
TGCGCGTGGCGATTTCCTGAAAGCTGGTGTAGATGAACGTGCGGTAGGGGTCGTTCATGGTCTGGGTGTCGCCGCCGTCGGTGATCAGGTTGTGAATGGTCAGCTCGATCTCGCGCATGTTCACGCGCCCGCTCAAGTAAAGGTAGCGGTTGAGCAAATCGCCATGGCGGTTCTCTTCTGCGCACCATCCCCGGTTCCAGTGACCCCAAGCCGTGCGCGGCTCGCCCTGGGTTTCCACGCCTTCCAGTGGGAATATCCAAGACGCATAGGTGGGCAGGGCTTCCTCGGTGATCATGTCGCCCACCAGCGCCACCAGAGTGTCTTCACCCAGGCGATTGGCCTCGGCTTGCAGTGCGCGCACTTCCTCGAAGCCTTCTTCGGTGGAAAGGTCGGGCATGAAGTCGCTGGGCTGCCAGCTCTTCTCGGGCTCGCGCAACAGCTTGGGCATCTCCGCTTCGAGAAACGGCTCTGCATATCGCATGACTTCCAGCCGACCGTGGTCCATGGGAATGGGACTCCTTACCTGATACTACCACCAAATCGCGGCACCTATCATATAACATCAAACTGTTAGAAGTAAAGCAATGAAGGTGGGCCAATGGCTGTTTATCGGACTGAACTGTATAAGCTTGGGTTTCGCCCCGGGGGGTTGGGTTCAAGTGCATTGCATTGGCTTACATGGCTTTGTTCCAATAGCGGCACGGCGCGGGTGCGCGGCGTGGGAGAAGCTTGTTGTCTGAAGACCCCGATGTGATCCGCTCCCCCTGGCGCTGGCCCATGCTGGTGTTGTGGTGCGCCTTCTTCCTGATGGGCCTGTTCCCGGAGGCGATCTATTTTCAGATACGCAACGCGGGCGGGGTGGTTACCCAGAATGCGCTGGTCAATTCCCCCGTGCTGCTTTATCTGGGGCTGCTGGTGTTTGTCACCCATTTCGCCTACGCCCGTTGCCGCGAGCATGGGCTGGACCCTGCCCTGTCACGTGCCAAGGCGTTGACGATATTGGTGTACGGAATGATCGGGTTTCTGCCCATGCGCGCCGAGGCGGTGGTGGATTACGCGGCCATCCCTATTCCAGCTTATAGGAATTTGCTGCTGGCTACGGTGGCGCTCAAGGGGTTGTGCTGGGCGTATCTCTTTGTTCTGGTGCTGCGCTACCACTTTTTACAGGGTGCCGAGGTCTTCGCGGGCCTGCCCACTTTGCTGCCCAGCGTGCGCCGTAGCGAGCCTGAAGAACCGGCGGTGGAAGAGGGGAAAAGCGGCGATGCCCCGTAACACGAGCGGTACCGGAAGTTACTGTTCTTGTCTTCTATCCTGTTTTTATTGAATCTCTCATGCCAGATATCGGGATGCCCTTAAATTCATGCTTGCAATTTTTCAACAAGTTGGGCTAGAGTGATGCTTGTGGATAGCATGAGGGGGTCCACAAAGGCTTTAATGCCCATGCGTATTTCGGCCCTTATCCCCCCCCTACTTTCCTCTTTGCTGTGGTGTATATCTGCTTCGGCGGGCACCGTGGCAGTGGAAGCGCCAACAGTTGAATCCAATCGCTATGTGTTTCCAATCGCTATCGGGGCAGACACCTCGGGTGCGGCATCGCTGGATTTCCAATTGCGCTACGATCCCGAGGTATTCACTCCGGTTTCTGTGGACTTGGGACCGGCAGCCCTTGCGGCAGGCAAAGTGGTGGAAGGCAATTCAGACGCACCCGGCAGTTACCGGGTGCTGGTGATGGGCCTGAACCAGAACAGCCTGCCACCGGGTCAGGTGGCGCAGGTGGAATTCGAACGGAATGTGGACGCGACGGCAACGTCGAGCCAGGTATCGCTGGAATCCCCCACCTTGGCAGACGCTTCGGGCGCAGTGCTTCCCTCGAACGGCAGCCAGCAGGATGTGGTCTTTGATCGGGCAGAAGCCCCTTCGCAAGACCCGCCTGCCGATAAGCCCAACGACGTGGAAGAAGACACGCCCCCAGCGGAAGCACCTGCAACACCGGACACTCCTGCGGAAACACCCGCGACCGGCGGCAGCACGACGCCCCTTCAAGGCAACGTGGCGCAGCAGGTGGCCGACGTGATGCTGGCGCAGTTGTCCGATGCGAACCGCAAGGAACGGGAGCAAGCGGCCCATGGGAACAAGGCTGTCCCCGATGGAGGCCCGGCGCGCGTTTCTGAAGAAGCAACCTTGGTTGCTTCGCAAGAGGCGCAGATGAACACAGCGCCCCCGGTGGCGCAGCCCGGAACGGCAACACGTAGCGATAATGAGATACAGTTAAAGCAGTCAACGCCCGCGCAAGCGGCGACCCCGGCAACCCCGGAAGTCGCCACAAGCGGGCAGACGGATAGCGCGGCAATGGCCGCGCAGACAGTTGAAACCAAAGCAAACGTGACGATTCTTGCAGCCGGTGGTGAAGGCGGGGCGCTTCAGGGGGGTCGCAATGCATCGCCCGCAACTTGGTTAATCCCGTTGGGATTAGCCGTAGCGGGAATGGTGTTGGCGGCCGTATGGTGGCGGCGCAGGTTTTCACGTTAGCTAAAGAGCCCCTAAGTGGGTGGACTGCAAAGTTCGCCCAGCCAGCTCCGATGCCCATCGGAGCGAAGCACCTCACCGGAGATGTCGGTCGCCCCCTGCCGGCATCTCCACTTTAGAGGGCTCCCTTTAACACGCTACCTCTGCGACGCGCAGGTGCCCACCTGCGCAACGCACCTCAGGAGATGCCGGTCGCCCCCTACCGGCATCTCCATTTTTTTGTTTAGAGGGTAAATCAGATCTTCCTGATCATCGCCGATGCCAGCACATGCCCGGCTTCGTCGTAGAACACGGCCCATTGCCCCGGTGTTACCGAGGGCTGGGGCTGGTCGAGTTCCACATGCGCGCCGCCCGGCACGGGGGTGACGGTAGCCCATTCGGGTTCATGACGGGAACGTACCTGCACGAGCGCGCGGAAGGGATGCTCCTGCAAGGTCAGACCGCCCCAGCATACGGCGTGGGTATCGAAGGCTGCCGTCAGGGTATCTTCACGCCACCCCACAATCACGGCGTTCTGGGCGGAGTCCAGCTTCACCACGTAATACGGTTCCGGCGCGGCGATGCCCAACCCGCGCCGCTGGCCCAGGGTGTAATGCACCAGCCCCGTGTGCTCGCCAAGGTGTTCGCCCCGAGTGCTGAGAATAGGACCGGGGGTAGACTTGCCCGCCCGCTCCTCGACCACTTCGCGGTAGTCGTTCTGTGGAACGAAGCAAATCTCCTGGCTCTCGGGCTTGTTGGCGGTGCGGAAATCCAGCCGCAAGGCGCGCTGCCGCACTTCGGCCTTGGTCAATTCTCCCAGTGGGAAATAGGCGCGGGCCAGCTGCCGCTGCTGGAGCGGGGCCAGCACATAGGTCTGGTCCTTGGGGCGATGGGCCGGGCGGGCAAGCGCTATCCGGCTGCCAAGCATTCGCAGGCGTGCATAGTGCCCCATGGCAATGTGCGACGCGCCGATGGCGTCCGCCTTCTGGTAGAGCGCGCCAAACTTGATCATGCGGTTGCAGCGCACGCAGGGGTTGGGCGTGCGGCCCGCCACGTATTCCTCGACGAAATTGGTGATGATGTCTCGGTCGAAGCGGTCCACCGCGTGCAGCACTTCATGCGGAATCCCGATGCGCTCGCAGACACGGCGGGCGTCTTCCGCCGCCTCGAGCCCGCAACAGGGCTCAAAGGGAGACTTTTCCTTGGGCTCCGGTACCAGCCGCATGGTCACGCCGATGCAGTCGTAGCCCGCTTCCTGCAACAGCGCTGCCGTCACCGCACTGTCCACCCCACCGCTCATGGCCACCAACACCCGCGCGCCGGGCGGCGGGGTTAAATTTCCATGGGAATCGGTGTGGTACATGCGGTGTTCCTAAAGGAGCATGCGACAGATCGGACTTATGGTAGACACAACAAGAACCGGGCGGAACCTTGGTTCCGCCCGGAAGTTTAGCGTATAGCTGGCAGAAGACCTAGGCCTTGGGAGCCTCGGCAGGCTTGACGCCCTGAATCTGCTTCACCTGATTGGGGGCCTTCATGGTGCACTTACCCTCGAAGACCACGCCTTCGGCGATGCTGATGCGGGGCGAGGTGATGTCGCCATAGACCTTTGCCTGCTCGGTGATTTCGAGGCGCTCGTTGGCGTAGACGTTGCCATGCACTTCGCCCGAGATGACCACCTGACCGGCGAGGATGTCGGCCTTCACCT